>NZ_BAABRS010000004.1:0-300000 GCF_039545095.1 Fodinibius salicampi
CGGGCGATAACGTGACGATGGACGTGACGTTGATCCAGCCGGTGGCCATGGAAGAGGGGCTTCGGTTTGCAATCCGCGAAGGCGGTCGCACAGTCGGCGCCGGCGTGGTAACTGACATAATTGAATAATATCTACTTCGGTAGATAGCACAACTGCTTATGAGAATAGGTCTTGTGAAGGTCTATTCTCTTGGCATTTACGGGTGTAGCTCAACTGGCAGAGCAGCGGTCTCCAAAACCGAAGGTTGTGGGTTCAAGTCCTTCCACCCGTGCAGATATTGAACAAGTGATAAGTACATGGATAAGATTAAAGCATTTTTACTGGATGTCCGCAAAGAGATGAAGAAAGTCTCTTGGCCAGATCAGGATGAGCTGGTGGATTATACGATTGTTGTGGTTATCTTTACCATACTTCTGTCTGGATTCATTTTTGCGGTAGATCAAGTTTATAGCACTATATTAGAGGCCATTTATCAATGACACAAGAAGAACAGCATGATTGGTATGTAGTTCGTGTGTTTTCCAGTCACGAAAAGAAGGTTAAGCGATATTTAGATCGTGAAATCGAACTTCAGGGACTGGAAGATAAAATTAGCGAAGTTCTTATACCGACTGAAACGGTGATAGAAATTCGCTCAGGTAAGAAGCGTACGCGGGAGAAAAATTTCTTCCCGGGTTATATACTTTTAAAAACCTCTTATGATGAAGAAGTAAATAATCTTATTCAGGGTGCACCGTCAACTATTGGTTTTTTGAAGGCGGGAAAAAATCAGCATCGTCCAAAGCCATTGCGCAAGTCGGAAGTGGATAGGATACTAGGCCGAGTCCATGAGAGTGAAGAAGCCATGGAAGAGGGTGGAAAGATTGAAATACCCTATGATGAAGGCGATATTGTTAAGGTTATTGATGGACCGTTTAAAGATTTTGATGGAACCGTACAAGAAGTTAATGCAGAGAAACTGAAATTACGTGTTCTTGTAAGTATTTTTGGTCGAAAGACCCCGGTTGAAGTTGATGTGAACCAGGTAGAACCTGCAACTTGACCACTTAAATCACTGATGCAAAGTGAGCTATTACGCGGCAATAAACAGATAAGTATAAGCAGTAAATTCAAATGGCAAAAAAAGTAGATCAAGTACTTAAGCTCCAGATTCGTGGTGGGCAGGCTAATCCTGCGCCTCCTGTTGGACCTGCTCTAGGTCAGGCTGGAATTAATATTATGGAGTTTTGTAAGGCTTTTAATGCTGCTACACAGGAAGACGCCGGTACTATTATTCCGGTTGAAATTACAGTGTACCAGGATAAGTCTTTCACTTTCATAACTAAGACTCCACCTGCTGCTGTTCTGCTCAAGCAAGCTGCTGGGATTAAATCCGGTTCCGGAGAACCCAACCGTACAAAGGTTGGTCAGGTAACCTGGACCCAGTGCAAAGAAATAGCGGAACAGAAAATGCAGGATCTTAATGCTTTTGAGGTAGAAAACGCTGCTGAAATGATTGCAGGTACTGCCCGGAGTATGGGGCTTCGAGTGCTAAGAGATAAATAGGAAGTAAGATAAATTATGGCACAACGAGGAAAAAAGTATCAAAAGGCCGCAAAGCTCATCGATCCCGAGTTGGAATATACTCTGGAAGAAGCTTGTGATCTTGTGAAGAAAACCTCTACAGCTAATTTTGATGAATCCGTCGATCTGGATCTTCGTCTGGGAGTTGATCCCCGACATGCCGATCAGATGGTACGCGGTTCTGTATCGTTGCCTAATGGCACCGGTAAAGAAGTTCGCGTTTTGGCATTAGTAAACGAAGCCAAACAAGAGGAAGCTGAAGAGGCCGGAGCAGATCACGTAGGTCTGGAAGAGTATATCGAAAAAATTCAAGATGGATGGACTGACGTTGATGTGATCGTTGCCACCCCGGATGTTATGGGCAAGATCGGAAAACTGGGACCTGTTTTAGGTCCGCGTGGACTGATGCCTAATCCTAAGAGTGGTACCGTTACAACCGATGTTGCTGAGACTATCAAAGAGGTAAAAGCCGGCAAGATTGATTTTCGTGTGGATGACTACGGAATTCTGCACGCATCAATTGGAAAGGTTAGCTTTGATGCCAGTGAACTTCGGGAGAATGCAATGAAATATTTGCAGGAAGTCATGCGACTCAGACCCGCTTCTGCTAAAGGTTTATATATCAGAAGCGCGTATATGAGTTCCAGCATGGGACCAAGTATTCCATTAAGTCGTTCATCTATAATTTCTGTATAGAAGTTATAAAAACAGGGAACTGAACAATGCCAACATTAGCAGAAAAGAAAGCAGTTGTTGAACAAATAACAGAAGATCTTGAAAACGCCGGTGCTGTATATATCGCCGACTATTCAGGAATGTCTGTTGGAGAAGTCAACAATATGCGTGGAAAATTTTACGAAGGCGACATTAAGTATAAGGTATACAAAAATACGCTGATGAAGCGAGCCATGGACGAGGTGGGAGGATACGAAGATTTATATCCCCACTTGGTTGAACAAAATGGCTTTGCCTTTGTAGAAGAAGAGCTTGCTGCACCCGCAAAAGTGATAAAAAAATTAAACGAGGAAATAGAAAAGCCAAGGTTTAAGGCTGCAATCATCGATGGAGATTATTACGGTGAGGATGAGCTAAGTACCTTGGCGGCAATGAAGTCTAAGAGCGAAGTGATAGGTGATATCGTTGGGCTTCTGCTTGCACCTGTTTCCAATGTGGTAAGTGCACTCGAAGCTCCCGGCAGAAATATTGCCGGAGCCGTGGAAACCATCGCCGAAAAAGGCGAAGAATAATTACAAACTAACATTACGAATTTTCAATTCACAAAGATCAATCGGAGAAATAAAATGGCTGACGTTAAAGATTTAGCTGAACAATTAGTTAATTTAACAGTAAAAGAAGCAAACGAACTCGCTAACGTTCTTGAAGAAGAATACGACATTAAGCCTGCGGCTGCAACAGCAGTAGTAGCTGGTGGCGGCGACGAAGGCGGTGGCGGTGAAGAACAAACAGAATTTGATGTTATTCTGAATGGCCCCGGCGACAAGAAAATTGCCGTCATTAAAGAGGTTCGTAGTATTACGGGTCTCGGCCTTAAGGAAGCAAAAGAGCTTGTTGATAACGCACCTAATCCTATTAAGGAGGGTGTTGATAAAGCAGAAGCTGAAGACCTTAAGTCTAAGCTTGAAGAAGCAGGCGCTGAAGTTGAACTTAAATAATTAGGTTCAAATACTAACATTTTTGTCATTAGCCAATGCCGTATCACCGGTATTGGCTATTGGCGTCTATTTGCATGCTAAAAAATCCGCTTTATTTTTAAGTGTGGATAAAAGCGGCAAATTCGGCTCATCACCATCTTAATAAATTTTAAAGGAGAGGTTCCTTTGAGTACACAAAGCAAAATGGAAAAAGTTCCTTTCACTGATCGCTTAACATTTGCCAGTACTGAACATGTATTGGATTATCCTGATTTTCTGGATATCCAGTTAGAATCTTTTGGTGACTTTACCCAGTTGGATATCGCACCCGAAGATCGCCAGGTTCAGGGGCTACAAAAGATTTTTAAAGATAATTTTCCTATTCAGGATTCGCGGGAAACCCATATCCTTGAGTTTCTTCATTACAGCGTTGATACTCCGAAGTACAGCATGAAGGAGTGTCAGGAACGCGGGCTTTCTTATGCGGTTCCGCTAAAAGCAAAGCTGCGTCTTTCCGCTGTTGATGACGATGATGAAACAACGGAAACAATTGAGCAGGAGGTCTTTTTAGGAGATCTTCCCTGGATGACCGAAAAGGGGAGTTTTATTATCA
This sequence comes from Fodinibius salicampi, assembly GCF_039545095.1. Classification (NCBI taxonomy): domain Bacteria; kingdom Pseudomonadati; phylum Balneolota; class Balneolia; order Balneolales; family Balneolaceae; genus Fodinibius; species Fodinibius salicampi. The sequence continues at coordinate 3,829 of NZ_BAABRS010000004.1, forward strand.
ATGGCGCTGAGCGCGTGATTGTAAGCCAGCTTCATCGGTCACCGGGTGCTTTTTTCGGTCAAAATGTACACCCTAACGGTACACAGCTATACAATGCACGGGTTATTCCGTTTAAAGGTTCCTGGATTGAGTTTTCTACAGATATCCGAGATGTACTTTGGGCTTATATTGATCGTAAAAAGAAAGTCCCATTTACAACACTGTTACGTGCTCTTGGCTACTCTACAGATGAGGAACTTTTTAACCTATTTGAGCTTTCTGAGAAAGTAGAAGTAGGCTCAAAAAAGAATTTCAATGAGAACCTGGTCGGAAAACGGCTGGCGGTTGATATCGTTGAAGAGAAAATGGAAGAAGTGGTAGATGATCAGACGGGCGAAGTTACAGAAGCCTTGAACAGGGAGGTTCTTCTGGAGATCGACCATGAACTTACTGAAGATGATTACGGACTGCTGAAAGAAGCGGATATGGATAAAGTACGTATCCAGAATATGGCACCAGAAGATTCTGAGCGTAATATTTTCATGAATACCCTGCGCAAGGATCCGACTCATGATGAAGAATCGGCTCTTGGTGAAATCTATAAGCAGATACGCACCGGTGAAATGCCAGATCCCGAAACCGCACGGCAGGTTCTCGAGCGGTTGTTTTTCAGCGATAAGAAGTATGATCTGGGTGAAGTAGGCCGCTATCGCTTGAATAAGCGTCTTAAGCTGGATGTGGATATGGATATCCGCTATCTGGTGAAAGAAGATATTGTGGCGATTATTAAAGAGGTGATTCGCCTGAAAAACATGAAGGCCCAGGTTGATGATATTGATCATCTGAGTAACCGGCGTGTGAGAACAATCGGTGAACAGCTTGGACAGCAATTTTCTATCGGTTTGGCCCGAATGTCCCGTACTATTAAAGAACGGATGAATTCCCGGGACGCTGAACAACTTACTCCGCAGGATCTCGTAAATGCACGGACGATCTCTTCGGTAATTAATACGTTCTTTGGTACGAACCAGCTGTCGCAGTTTATGGATCAGACCAACCCAATTGCGACTCTTACACACAAACGACGTATGTCTGCTCTCGGGCCTGGGGGACTGACACGTGAACGAGCCGGCTTTGAAGTTCGTGACGTTCACTATACGCACTACGGTAGACTGTGCCCTATTGAAACTCCTGAAGGTCCGAATATTGGATTGATCACCTCTTTATGTGTACATGCGAAGGTTAACGATTTTGGATTCCTTGAGACGCCATATCGGAAGATTAAGGAAGGGCAGGCAACTGAGGATATTGAATATCTCTCAGCTGAACAGGAAGATGAGACCATTATTGCTCAGGCAAATGCTGAATTGGGTGAAAATGGCATATTCAAAAATGATAATATCTTTTCTCGCTTCCGCGACGGAGAGGTAGGATTAGCCAGCCCCGATCAAGTTGAATATATGGATGTAGCTACCAACCAGTTAACTTCGGTTGCTGCTGCGCTTATTCCATTTATTGAACATAATGATGCTAACCGTGCCCTTATGGGTTCGAACATGCAGCGTCAGGCCGTGCCCTTGTTACGTCCTGAAGCTCCGGTAGTGGGCACGGGACTTGAACACCGTGCTGCTAAAGACTCGCGGGCTATTATTACTGCAGAAAAAGATGGCGAAGTAGTTTATGTAAGCTCTAAAGAGATCCATGTGAAGTATGATCGTACGGAGTTGGAACAAAACTGCTATTTTGATGATGGCATTAAGAAGTACGACCTGACAAAGTTTGAGCGTACCAATCAAAGTACCACTATCAATCAAAAGCCTATTGTTGAAGTAGGTGACAAGGTTGTAAAAGGCCAAACGCTGGCTGATGGCTGTGCTACCGATCAGGGTGAGCTTGCTCTTGGACGTAACCTGCTGGTAGGCTTTATGCCTTGGCGAGGATACAACTTTGAGGATGCCATTGTAGTAAGTGAACGGGTCGTTCAGGATGATCTGTATACTTCCATTCACATCGAGGAATTTGAACAGGAAGTGCGTGACACCAAACGTGGTGAAGAGGAACTTACACGTGAAATTCCGAATGTTAGCGAAGAGGCCACTAAGAACCTCGACGAACACGGAATTATCAGGACGGGTGCTAAAATAAAGCCAGGTGATATTCTGGTTGGAAAGATTACACCCAAAGGTGAAACAGATCCAACACCGGAAGAGAAACTTCTGCGTGCGATCTTTGGTGATAAAGCCGGTGACGTGAAAGATGCATCGCTGAAAGTGAAGCCGGGTGTCCATGGAACAGTTATTGATACCAAGCTCTTCAGTCGTAAGCGAGACGAACAGATTTCGCGAAAAGAGGAGAAGAAGCAGGTTGAACTGGAAAATGAGCGGCATGCCGAAAAGGTAGATGAGCTTAACAGCCAAATGGTGGATAATCTTTACAGCCTGTTAAGAGACAAGACGTCTCCCGGCGTGTACGATTTTAATGGTGTAGAGCTTATACCTAAAGGTGAGAAATATCGTAAGTCAGATTTTGAAGAGCTCGATCCCGTTAATATTAACGAAAATATTCAATGGGCTACCGATGATGAATTGGTAGAGCACGTACGATTACTTTTCAAGAACTACCGTGATCTGCGTAGAGAAATTGATACCGAAGCCAAGCGACGTAAGTATCAGATTCAGGTCGGAGATGATCTGCCACCGGGTATTATTCAAAAAGCCAAAGTTTATGTTGCTAAAAAACGTAAGCTGCAGGTAGGAGATAAAATGGCCGGCCGCCACGGTAATAAAGGTGTTATCGCAAAGGTAGTACCTGTAGAGGATATGCCTTTTATGAAAGACGGTACACCGGTTGATATTTGCTTGAATCCACTTGGAGTACCATCACGAATGAACCTTGGTCAGATTTATGAAACTATTCTTGGCTGGGCCGCTAAGAAGCTTGGCGTGAAGTTCGCTTCTCCTATTTTTGACGGAGCAACTGAAGACCAGGTTAAGCAGCAGCTCAGAGAAGCAGGTCTGCCTGAAGATGGTCGCGTTACGCTTTACGATGGACGCACAGGCGAGCCAATGGATCAGAAAACCACAGTCGGTTATATGTATATGTTGAAACTCAATCACTTGATTGAGGACAAAATGCATGCCCGGTCTATTGGACCTTATTCATTAATTACGCAACAACCACTGGGTGGTAAAGCTCAGTTTGGTGGTCAGCGTCTCGGTGAAATGGAGGTATGGGCTCTGTATGCTTATGGAGCTTCCAGTATCCTCAAAGAGATGCTTACTGTTAAAAGTGACGATGTGAAAGGTCGTTCCCGCATCTATGAAGCAATTGTCAAGGGCGAAAATCTGCCTGAAGGTAATGTACCTGAATCATTTAAGGTACTGCTGCGAGAAATGATGGGACTCGGTCTTGAGATTCACATCGATTAATTAGAACACAGAATTTGCACTGTTAAATAAAGTCAATCCGGAGGTACATCCTTGCCGACTACTAACACATTAACAGTTTCGAAAGACTTCGATACAATTGGTATTTCTCTTGCGTCGCCGGAGACTATTCTCTCCCGCTCGCATGGCGAAGTCTTAACGCCCGAAACAATCAACTATCGTACCTTTAAACCGGAAATGGACGGTCTTTTCTGCGAAAAGATTTTTGGTCCGGTTAAAGATTATGAATGCCACTGTGGCAAATATAAACGAATCCGCTACAAAGGGATTATCTGTGACCGTTGCGGTGTAGAGGTCACGCGAAAAGCCGTTCGTCGGGAACGCATGGGGCATATTTCCCTGACGGTACCGGTGGTTCATATATGGTACTTTAAGTCACTACCAAATAAACTTGCATACCTGCTTGGCTATTCGTCCAAGAATCTGGAAAAGATTGTCTATTATGAGACCTATGTGATCATGAATCCGGGTGTGGCCCGTGATCTTGGTTACAAAAAAGGCGATCTTATTTCTGAAGAGGAATACTACGACATTCAGGAACAACTCCCCGAGGATCAGTGGGAGATGGATGACGAAGATCCTGACAAGTTCCGTGCTAAAGAAGGAGCCGATGCCATTGAAGAGCTGCTTGCTACGCTCGATCTTGATGAATTGGCTTATCGCCTTCGTTATGAAGCACGTAATGAAACTTCCCAGATGCGGAAGAAGAAAAAACTGAAGCGTCTGCAGGTTATAGAATCATTCCGTGCCGCTAACCAGCATACCGAAAACCGTCCTGAATGGATGGTACAGCGTGTAATCCCGGTTATTCCACCGGAACTTCGTCCCCTTGTACCTTTGGAAGGAGGGCGATTTGCAACTTCCGATCTCAATGATCTGTATCGCCGGGTTATTATCCGAAATAATCGATTGAAGCGTCTGATCGATATTAAAGCGCCCGATGTGATCCTTCGCAACGAGAAGCGGATGCTGCAGGAGGCTGTTGATTCCCTTTACGATAATTCTCGTAAATCCAATGCCGTACGTAATAATAACCGTCCGCTGAAATCACTCAGTGACATGCTGAAGGGTAAGAGCGGTCGTTTTCGGCAGAATCTGTTGGGTAAACGGGTTGACTATTCCGGACGTTCGGTAATTGTAGCCGGACCTGAGTTAGGTCTTCATGAATGCGGTCTTCCGAAAGAAATGGCGGTAGAACTCTATAAGCCGTTTATTATTCGACGACTTATTGAGCGTGGTTATGTAAAGACAGTTAAATCGGCCAAAAAGGTTGTTGATCGTCGCGATCCGGAAGTTTGGGAGGTACTGGAGAATGTTATTGATGGACATCCGGTACTGCTTAATCGTGCACCGACCTTACACAGATTAGGGATACAGGCGTATCAGCCGGTACTTATTGAGGAAAAAGCGGTACGTTTGCATCCTCTTTCCTGTACCGCTTTTAACGCTGACTTTGACGGTGACCAGATGGCGGTACACTTGCCGCTGAGTCATGATGCCATCCTTGAAGCCTCGGTCTTGATGCTGGGCTCGCATAATATTTTGAGTCCCGCTAACGGTGGACCGATTGCGGTGCCTTCACAGGATATGGTTCTGGGTATTTATTACATGACGAAGATGGCCAGTGATAAAAAAGGAGAGGGTAAAACCTTTGCCAATACCAGTGAGGTTCTTGTAGCCTACGATCGGAATCGCCTGGATATGCATGCAAAAATCAATGTCCGCATTCCTAATCTAGATGAAAACGGAGAACAAGAAGGATATGAGATTATAAAAACTACTACCGGCCGTGTACTCTTTAATGAGATTCTGCCGGATGAAATGGGTTTCATTAATCGTACGCTTGGTAAGAAGGAACTGCGTAAGATTATTGGTGATATCCATTATAAGGTGGGAACTTCCCGAACGGTTGAATTCCTTGATAATATGAAGGAGATGGGCTTCGAGCAGGCTACTGTCGGAGGTATTTCCTTTAGTCTGGAAGATATTGTTATTCCGGATGAAAAGGATGAGCTCATCCAGAATACCAAGGATGAAGTAGAAGATATTACCGGCCGCTATGAGATGGGTTTCATTACCGATAATGAACGCTATAACCAGGTTATTGACAAGTGGACAAGTACTACAAACCGCGTGTCTGAATCCCTGTTTACTGCGTTGACGGAAGATCGGCAGGGTTTTAATCCCGTCTATATGATGGCCGACTCTGGTGCTCGTGGATCGAAAGAACAGATTCGACAGTTGGGCGGTATGCGTGGATTGATGGCGAAGCCGCAGAAAAGTTCACAGCAGGAAGGTAATGAAGTTATTGAGAATCCAATTCTCTCATCCTTTAAAGAGGGACTTACGGTTCTTGAATACTTTATTTCAACACACGGTGCTCGTAAAGGTCTTGCTGATACGGCGCTTAAAACGGCTGATGCGGGTTACCTGACTCGTCGTCTTGTTGACGTATCGCAAGACATTATTATCAATGAGCAAGATTGTGGTACGCTTCGCGGTATTAAGATGAAGGCACTTAAGGATAACGAAGATGTTATCGAAAGTCTTGAAGATCGTATTCTGGGCCGCGTTTCTCTGCACGATATCTATGATCCCCTGACAGATGAATTGATCTGTGAAGCGAATCAAATGATTGATGAAGGCGTAGCCCAAAGTATTGCTGAGACCTCCATTGAAGAGGTTGAGATTCGATCAGTACTTACATGCGAAACCGAGCGTGGTGTATGTTCTAAATGCTACGGTCGCGATCTTTCCAGGGGAACTATGGTACAGGTTGGTGAGGCAGTAGGTGTTATTGCTGCTCAATCAATTGGTGAACCTGGTACCCAGCTTACTCTCCGAACGTTCCACGTTGGTGGTACGGCTTCTCGAATGGAGTCAGAATCACAACACAAAGCGAAGTTTGGCGGTAAGATTGAGTTTGAGAATATCCGAGTAGTTGAATACGATGACGGAGAAGAAATACATGATGTAGTTCTTAGTCGGGCCGGAGAAATAAAAATCGTAGACGAAGAAGGTAAGGTACTGACAACCTATAATATTCCGTACGGTTCAGAACTCTTGGTTGAAGAGGGGGATGAAATTCCGAAGGGAGTTCCCATCTGTAGCTGGGATCCGTATAATGCAAATATTTATGCGGAAATTGATGGTAAAGTTGAGTACAAAGATATTCTGGAAGACATTACATTTTCCGAAGAAACAGATGCTCAGACCGGTCACCGCGAAAAAGTGGTGATAGATTCCAAAGATCGCTCACTCGTACCCACGCTTTTGGTTAAAGGGAAAGACGATCGTATCCGTGAGAAAACCTTGCCTGTCGATACGCATATTGTTGTTGAAGACGGCGAGGAGGTATCAGCAGGACAGGTACTTGCGAAGATTCCACGATCAACGGGTCAATCCAAGGATATTACGGCCGGTTTGCCGCGTGTTACGGAGCTGTTTGAGGCTCGTTCACCGAGTGATCCTGCTGCAGTATCTGAGATTGACGGTATCGTTCGCATGGGCGGACGAAAGCGTGGTAAGCAGGAAGTGATTGTCGAAAGTAAGGACGGCAAGACAGAAAAAACGTATCTCATTTCACTCTCCAAGCATATCCTTGTTCAGGAGAATGATTATGTAGAGGCCGGACAACAACTTTCTGACGGTACGATTCCTGCAGAAGAAATTCTGAATATTCTCGGTCCTTATGCCGTACAGTCATACCTTGTGAATGAAATTCAGGAGGTCTACCGACTGCAGGGTGTACAGATTAATGATAAGCACATTGAAACTATTGTGCGGACCATGATGCAGAAGGTAGAGGTTACCGATTCTGGTGATACCATGTTCCTTGAAGGGGATAAAGTGGATCGGTTCGAGCTTAACCGCAAGAACGATGAGCTTATTGGTAAATACGTAGTTACCGATGTCGGAGGTAGTGACCTTAAGCAAGGCACTATTTTAGATCGCCGTGAAGTTCGTGAAATTAATAACGAGCTTATTAAGGACGGTGAGGAAGAACTTGAAACCAGAGAGGCAGAACCTGCAATTTCCAAGCCCATTCTGCTTGGTATTACACGGGCTGCTCTTTCTACTGAAAGCTGGTTATCGGCCGCTTCCTTCCAGGAGACTACTAAGGTCTTAACACAAGCTTCTATAGAGGCTAAGAAAGATGAACTGCTTGGTCTTAAGGAGAATGTAATTGTTGGACATAAAGTACCTGCTGGAACCGGCCTGCGAAAATACGACGATCTTATTGTCGGTAAGAAGGCCGAGCTTGATGAAGATGAGCAAGAAGTTGCGAAAGTGTTTGATCAGCTCAGTGGAGCTGGCGAACCCGATGGTGCACAAGAAGTACCCGAAGCAACAGCTGAAACAGCGGAAGCAGAAGAAGATGATTCCTAGTCCGCAATAATATACTTTAACAAAAAAAGCGCCTGATTTTATAATCAGGCGCTTTTTTATTTGTAATTAGTTTCTAACAAAAGACCATCTTCTATGAAATTGAGCTATTTGGATTTTTATTCCGGGGCTTTTAAAAGCCTGTCTACTCATAAGAAACTGGAAGAGATTATAATTATTGGCTTTATATAGTATATTTCCCACAAAAAAAGGTCTCCCTGCAGATAAGGAGACCTCTTGGAAAAAAGAAAGCGATGCCCAAATAGTTGAATGCTATTCGGATTCTTTTACATTTTCTTTCGCTTTTTCAATAGAACCCAACAAGTCTTCTGCTTCGTTGATTAAATCTTCAGCCCTCTTTCGAGCGTCTTCAACAACTAAGTCTCCTTTTCTTTTCGCTTCAGAGATCGATTCCTTTTCGTCAGACAGCTTATCAATAAGATGGGTTAATTCATCCATATAAGAACTTAGTCTGTAAGAAAGAACATCACGGGTATTACTACCTTTGTCAGGAGCATATAGAAGTGCGATGACCGAACCTACCAAGGCACCGGATAACAAACCAAGGGTAAAATCTTTTGACTTACTCATAATATTATAACCTCTTAAACTGTAGCTTCTTTGTTCAAATACATTACTGTTAATAACGATTATTATGTTGCTTTAATATGCAATTTACTGAACTTATTTAAAAGTGCTTGCAAGAATTAATATTTACTCTTTATGTTGGCGAATTGCTTCTCGTCTTTCTTTTTTATTCCCCATTATAAAGGCGGGAATCACATAGAGCGTTAGGATAGAACCGAAAAGGAGCCCCCCAATGACAGCACGAGCAAGGGGTGCCCAGATCTCAGCTCCGGTGCCGATTCCCAGGGAAAGTGGAATCATCGAGCAAATAGTTGTGATAGCCGTTAAAAGAATAGGTCTGAGTCGTCTTTTACAGGCTTCAATGGCATTGTTGAGTAAAGAATCTGAATGTGCGTTATGTTTGGTATAGAGATGCATATAGTCGACCAGTACAATGCCATTATTAACGATAATGCCGACAAGCATAAACATTCCTATAAAGGCGGTCGCACTCAATGGTGTTCCTATCATCCAAAGTCCAAATAAGGCCCCAAAGAATGCGAGGGGTATGCTGAACCAGATTACAAAAGGATCAACGAAATTTTCAAACAGTGATGCCATAATCATATAGGTCAACAATACTGCAAAGAGCAGAGCCCATATAATCTCATTGCTTCCTTCATCGGACTCTTGAAGGGATCCGGTAAATTCATAGCGATAGCCTTCTGGAAGTACTACCTGCTCCTGTATTATACTGATAATTTCCTCACGAAATTCATTGGGATTTCCATCAACCTCAATATTTACATCCAGTACAGTTTCGCGGTTACGGCGAGAAATTTGATCAACCCCTTCTACGCTTTCAAAGATACCCAGAGCGGCCACGGGCAACCGCTGGTCTTCTATTTGTAATAACTGGAGGTCCAGGAGTTGTGCCCGGCTGGTGAGATCATTTTTAGAGGTCCGTACATCTATGGGAATTTCTCGTCCTTGCTGACGCAAAAAGCCTACCCGCGTACCTTGTACCTGTGTTTTTAGCGAACTCGCAACGTCATTGAGAGAACTACCCATTCTGCTTATTCGCTGTCGATTAACCCGGTAATGTAATTCGGGAGTAGGATCGGACTGTCCGTTATCTACGGATATTACGTTGGGATCTGTAAGGAGTGTACGTTCTATTTTGTCAGAAATTGCTTTCAGGACTTCTATTTCTGGTCCAACGAGGCTAAGGGTTATGCCGCCCCCGCCAAAGCCTCCAAATCCACCGCCACCACCGCTTATGTTGACATCTACTCCCGGGGACTGTAATTCCTGACGCAGTTGTGCGGAAAAACTGTTGGTAGTAATATCTCTATCTTCTTCATCGACGAGGGTAATGGTCATTTGCCCCACATTGGTTCGGGTTGTGAAGCCTCTCTGGCCCATCTGAGTAACCACGGTTTCAACTACGTCTTTTTGCTGGAGTTGGTCACTAAAGCCCCGCAAGACCTCAGCTGTTTTTACAAGCTTTGTTCCCGAAGGTAACTCTATATTGACGGATACACTTCCCGAATCGGATTGCGGAAAGAACTCAAATCTTAAATTGTTATATAGCAGATATGTGCATCCCAAGATAGCGAGGGCAGTAATAACAGCGGTCCATTTTCGGAACATGACCCACCGTAGAGTACGGGCATACCACTGTTCCAGTTTACCCATACTTGCAGAAGTATCTGCTTGCGAGTTGAATTGGTCGCTGTTTAAGAATAGGAGGGCAAGAACGGGAACTAATATAATTGAAGATATGAAGGATATCCCGATTGCAATACTAATAGTAATGGCAAACTCTACAAAAAGTTGAGCCTGAATACCGGATAAGCCAATAATGGGAACAAAAACTCCGAGTGTAGTTAGCGTCGCTCCCAAGAGCGCCCCCACCACTTCATTAGTGCCTTCGAGAATAGCCTGCATTTTGTCTGTATGCTCTTCCAACTTACGGGCAATACTTTCAGAGACGACAATAGCATTATCTACCAACAGACCAATGGCCAGAGCCAGGGCAGTAATAGTTAAAATATTCAGAGAAAGCCCAGCGGCGTACATCGCACCGAAACTCGCAGTAATGGATACCGGTATGGTAGCTGCAACAACCAGTGAGATTCGCCATCCACCCATAAAAAGCAGCAGAACGACAATAACAACAAGGAGCGCGGCGAGTGCCGATTGTGTGAGGTTTGATATCGAATTTTCAATATTTTCTCCATCATCGGTCAAAACCTGCAGGCTAACATCAGGTGGAAGATTGTTATTGATGTTTGATAGCTGATCTTTGACAGCGTTTACAACATCCAGGGTATTGGCATCAGATTTCTTTTGAACTTCCAAAGAAACACTGTTTTTTCCATTGATTTCCACAAGCGTTGTAATTTCAGCAAAGCTGTCTTCAACCTCGGCTATGTCCTTAATGCGAACGGGTACTCCTTCTTCGGTAACCGTTACAATCGTTTGTCTTATTTGTTCTACATTTGAATACATAGAGGTGGCACGTAGGCTAAAACTGTTTTGACCATTTTGTATATCGCCAATAGGGACCTGAACATTATTGGACCGCAAAGCAGACTCGATATCAGAAGGGATAAGGCGATGCTGTGCCAGTGACATGGGGGATACATTGATAAATATTTTACGCTCAAGACCTCCACGAGTGTCTGCCGAGGCCACTCCCTTTAATCGCTCAATACGAGGTTCTATAAATTCTACGCCTAGACGCCGCAGCTCATCCAGTCCGGTATGATCAGAATCCAAACTCAATCGCATGACAGGGAAATTATCCGGATCGAACTGGAATATTACTGGCTCTGCGGCTTCTTCGGGCAGTTCATTGCGAATACGTGATAATTCTTCTCGTACTTTTAGTTCTGTATGGCGAATATTTACGCCTGCCTTAAGTCGCAGGATAATAAAAGCACTTCCCTTGCTTATGTTGGATTCCAGCGTTTCGATACCCTCAACCGCCGAAATTGCCCCTTCAATAGGCTCAACAATAAGGGTTTGCATATCTTCAGGAGCTACATTGCTGTAGCTGGTAGAGATTGCAAGTATCGGGATGTTCAATGAAGGAGTGAGCGTCACCTTCAAGTTGGATAGCGAAAATACACCAAACCCAATAATAACCAGGGTAACCATGATTACGCTGATCGGTCGTTTTAAGACGCTGCCGGCTAAAGTAAATTTCTTCATAGCGTTGTCATTATTTCAATTCCGATTGCAGCAAAGGATCTTCTTTATGGACTGAATCGAATCCGAAGTTCTCTACCATGATGTTAATAAGTTGATAGAGGCAGGGAACAACAAAAAGCATCAGGAACGTAGACATGGCCAGTCCGCCGATAACCGTTCGGGCCATAGGACTCCATGTTTCGGAACCTGAGCCTAGCTCCAAGGCAAGAGGGACCATTGACAAGATCGTTGTAAAAGCTGTCATGAGTATTGGTCGGAGGCGTCGTACAGCCCCTTTGATTATAGCTTCGTTACGCTCCATTTTACGGGCCTGTAGGATTTTAATATAGTCGATCATAACAATACCATTATTAACAACAATACCCGACAAGAGTATCAGTCCCACCATAGACGTAACGCTGATAGAAGTGCCCGTTATCCATAGCATCAACAAAACACCAGTTAGGGCCAGTGGGATGGTGAGAATAATAATAAACGGCTCTACCAAGCTTTCAAATTGTGAGGCCATGACCATGTAGGTAAGAATACCGGCGATGATAAAAGCAATCATTAAATAATTAAATGATGCTTGTTGGTCTTCGGCCGTACCTGAAATTTCATATCGATATCCGTCCGGCCAGTTAATTGTATCAAGTTGCTGACGTACTTGAGAACTAGCTTCTTTTAAATCCAGGTCAGCCAGATCAGCGGTTATTTCAGTAATGCGTTCCTGGTTAATTCTAATGATATTAGTTGGACCGCTATAACGTTCTATGCGGGCCAGGTTTGCAAGCGGTACCCATTCTCCGCCGGGTGTTTCTACCTGTAGGTTTCTAAGATCATCAATACTAGTCTTATCAGATTCTTGAAGTTGGACCATAACTTCAAATTCTACTCCCTGATCTACATAAGTAGTTGCTAAATTGCCCTTAACAGCATTTCCAAGGGCCGAAGCTACCTGAGAAGTGTTCATATCCAGTCGTGAAATACGCTCCCTGTCCATTGTAATTTGTAGCTCTGGACGTCCTTCTTCTGCGGCACTATACACATTGGCTATGCCGTCGATATCCTGTAATCTACTTTTTGCAACATTTGCCAGTTCTTCTCTTTGTTCAGGTTCATATCCGAATATTTGTACGATAAGTCCGCTTTCTCCTTCCGGACTTAAAGGGTCTTCCTGAACTTCTTTGATATCTGTTCCGGGCACTTGGGTAAGTTCTTGAAGCAGGGAAGCGACAATAACCCTCTCGGACCGGGAGCGTTCACTTTGCGGAACTAATTCTACACGAACCCTTCCGTTGTATCCACCGGGATTGTCGGCACCCTCAATGCCTTCTTTATCTCCAAAATCGGATACCACAAGCCGCGTCTCCGGTACTTCTTTGTTGATGATTTGCTCAATCCGGGAGACTGAACGTTCCAGCTCAATTAAGCTTACGCCCGGTTCCCTTTGAACATTCAGGATAAACGTATTGTCATCAACTTCAGGAAAAAATTCTCCGCCAAGAAAACCGAATATTGGCAATGTCAGCAGGAACAGCAGTACTGCTGAGGTTACAACGGTACCGCTATGATTTAAAAGTGTTGTTAATCGTTGTCGGTATGCGGATTCCATACGGTCAAGCGCTCTGTCGATAAATGGGCCTACTTTTTTATTGAAGAACAATCCGATCTTCTTGCCTACATACTTGAATCCCCAAATAATCGGATAAATAATTGCTCCTACCAAAAGTAATGGTGAAGCTAATATTCGTTTAAAGATATTTCCCCGGCTCCAGTCTAGCAGTTGCTTAAGATAGGAATCTTTGGCACTATCGGATTCTGTGGAATCCAATAATTGAGAACTCATCATGGGAATGAGACTGAGCGCAACAATGGAGGATACCGAAAGCGCAAAAGAGATAGTGAGGGCCAAATCACGGAAGAGGAATCCGGCGATACCTGGAACAAACAGGATGGGAATGAAGACTACAAGCGTAGTCAGTGTAGATATGACGACAGGTACCGCTACTTCCTGTGCTCCCCAAACTGAGGCCTCATCTCTATCGTGCCCCTCTTCTTTAAAGCGAAATATATTTTCCAGCACAACTACGGCATCATCCACTACCATTCCCACAGCTAGTGTAAGGCCTGAGAGTGAAATGATATTCAGGCTCAGGTCTGCCCAATCCATAATGCTGAATGTAGATATGATGGAAACGGGTATGGAAATGGCTATGATGAGAGCCGATCGCCCACTACGAAGGAAAGCCAGCAGAATAAGGACTACCAATATGACGGCTTGCAGACCTGTCCATAGTAAGTTATCGATGGATGTTTCAATAAAGTTTGCTTTATTAGTGAGCACGTCAATGGAAACGTCGTCGGGGAGGATACGATTTAAGTTGTCAATATTATCGACTACGGAATTGGCGGTCGTAACCACATTGGCATCGCTTTGGCGATAAATATTCAGGATGACTCCCTGTTCACCATTTACGTGCACATTGCCGATGGGCTGTGCAACACCGTCTTCTACCGTGGCCACATCCCTAAGCATGAGAGGTTCGCCCTCGCGAACGGTAATTATAGTATTCCGTATTTGTTCTACATTTTTGAATTCACCGATCGTACGAAGGGAATAAATGGTACGTCCCTCAATAAGTTCACCGGCGGGGACCTGTATGTTTTCTTGCTGCAGCTTATTTGCAATGGTTGAAATGCTGAGATTGTAGGCCCGCATCTGTTCATTGCTGATATCGATATTGATTTGCCGTTCATAACCTCCGGAGGTCTCGCTGGATGCCACGCCGGGAATACGTTCCAAGTGTTGTTCGAGATCTTGTTCGGCAATGGTTCGGAGTTCTCGGGGACTCCGTATGTCGGAAGTCAGCGTGAGGACTATGATAGGTTCTTGGTTCGGGTCGTATGAAAAGACGATAGGTTGTTCGGCATCGTCAGGGATCGTTCGACGTACGAAATCAAGTTCCTTCCGCACATCCGATTCTGCATTATATAAATTGGTTCCCCAGTCAAAATCCAGCTTAACAATCGAAGTTCCTTGGTTAGACATCGACCGCACCTCTCTAACTCCACTGATACTTCCTACCGCTTCCTCTATGGGGCGTGTAACAAGCGTTTCCATATCTCCCGGCGCCACTCCTTCATATGTGGTATAAACGGTTATGGTTGGAAATGATACGTCAGGATAGAGGTTAAGTCTGAGATTGGAGAGTCCGAAAAGCCCGAATCCAATGACGATCAGGCTCACCATGAAAAAAGTGACCGGACGCTCAACCGCTTTTTTAGCAAGTGCTTTCATAAAATGTAAGTCCTTTTAGGATGAGCTTTTATTCGTCAGATTCAGGGTTTGTTGACTGCTTTATACTATCTGAGGCTGCATTTTCAATCGGGATTTGTGAAGGTTCATTGAAATCCTGCTGATTGGCAATTCGAACTTTGGTACTGTCTCCAAGCGATTGCTGGCCCGTTATAACCACCTCATCCCCGGCTTCAATACCTTCTAATATTTCTATCTGATCTCCTTGTTCAATGCCAAGCTTCAATTCACGTTGAAGCGCGAGGGAATCTCCTTCCACTACGAAGGCAGAATAGGAACGCCGCAGCTGTATGGAATTTGATTCGGGCTCTATGAATGTCTGCACATTCTCCACCAGCGTTGAGCGGGGAATTACTATGGCATTTTCATGGGTTTCAATACTAATTGTTGATTCTACCAAAACACCTTGAGCAATTAAAGGATTTTTTTCGGTTAAACTGATAACCACTTCTCCCAATCCGGTTGTTGGATCCAGACGAGGGCTTATTCGGCTGACGCGTCCTCGTCCACTAATATCAGAATCATTTGAAAGTCGGAAATTAACTTCTTGTCCTACCTTTACTTTACGCCATTCTTCTACAGGCAGAAAGATGCGTGTCTGATAGCCGGTGAGGTTGGCAACCTCAAAGGCTGTCTGGCCCGTTGTGGCTACATCACCCACAGAGACTTCCTTGCTAAGAACGACGCCATATACTGGTGAAGTGACTTCTGTATTTTCCAAATCCTCACGGCTTTGGGTCAGGTTAGCCCGGGAAGATTCATACTGAGCCTTGCTATTTTGGAAGGTTGCCTGTGCATCATCAAATTCTGATGAACTGATGAGCTCCTGCTCGTACAGTTTTTTCTGCCGGTTAAACTGCAGGCTGTCTCTGACATAAGCAGACCGGCTCTGTTCTAATTGAGATTTCGCTTGCTCAAATTGATCGCGAAAGGGGGCATCATATATTTTGGCCATGACATCTCCTTGCTGCACAGTATCTCCCAAATCAACATAAATATGGGTTATCCTGTTGGAAACTTGCGGAGTAATATTCACAATTTCTTCTGCCCTGATATTTCCGAACGATTTAATTTGGTCAGAAATACTTTTCGTTTCAGCAGTAACTGTTTCCACACTGGTTCGCTGTTGTTGTCCCGGGTTGTTAAAATTAGCCGGAGGTCCATTACTACCACTACATGCTTGTAGAATAATCAGGGAAATAACGGCAAAATAATAGGGTAACTTCTTCACGAGTATAATTTTTTTGGGTATTGTCAATGTCTGCAACAATGGCCTTACGTAAGTAACTGAAAAATGATTCAGGATAATAGAGGCTAAATCCTTCATTATTGGTTTTTTAAACCTTTTAACAATTGCAGGGTCATGGTTGTTTTAATTCAAGGTATAAGTCTTGCAATAATTAATTAAGAGACAATTAAGAAAGAGAAACTTTTTTTATATCTTACTTGCAGATCCTCAAAGACCAACTGTAACATATATAATACCGACTTATGAAATTTTTTATTGACACCGCTGATCTGGATGAAATTCAGGAAGCACATGATTTAGGAGTACTTGATGG
Source organism: Fodinibius salicampi (assembly GCF_039545095.1). Classification (NCBI taxonomy): domain Bacteria; kingdom Pseudomonadati; phylum Balneolota; class Balneolia; order Balneolales; family Balneolaceae; genus Fodinibius; species Fodinibius salicampi. The sequence goes on from NZ_BAABRS010000004.1 coordinate 20,286, forward strand.
AGTGACTACCAATCCCAGCCTATGTGCTAAGATTGGAGTAGCTGACTTTGAAGGTCATATTGCAAAAATTTGTAATATGATTGAAGGCGATGTTTCTGCAGAAGTTGTTTCTACTGAGTACGATGAAATTGTGGAAGAAGCCCGCCACTTAGCCGCAATAGCAGAAAATGTTGTAGTGAAGGTACCGCTGATTAAAGATGGAATAAAGGCCATTCGAACCCTTTCGGATGAAGGCATTCGTACTAATTGTACGCTTTGTTTTTCTGCAACTCAGGCTCTTTTGGCAGCAAAAGCAGGAGCCACTTATATTTCGCCTTTCATCGGGCGCCTGGATGATATTTCCGAAGACGGCATGCAACTGATTGAAGATGTGGTAACCATTTATGACAATTATGGTTATGAAACCGAAGTACTTGCTGCCAGTATTCGTCATCCGATGCATGTCTTGGAATCTGCACGATTGGGTGCGGATGTAGCAACAATGCCATTGAGCGTTATTGACCAATTGTTACATCATCCATTAACTGATAGTGGGCTTGAGCGTTTTCTGGCTGACTGGGATTCCCTGCAGAAAGAACTCGCGGAATAAGTGGAATAACTGGATTCTATTTCCGATTTATTATGAATGCCGTCACTACCTGTGGCGGCATTTTGTATTTTTGATCAGCTGCAAATGAGCTTTTCAGCAATTTTCGCCGAAGAAAGCACCCCGGGAATACCCGCTCCGGGATGGGTTCCTGCCCCTACAAAAAAGAGATTGTCTATATCTTCTGCTTTATTATGTGGTCTGAACCAAGCCGATTGCGTTAAAATAGGTTCAATTGAAAAAGCTGATCCTTTATAACTATTGAGAGTATTTTGGAAGTGCAGTGGATCTATATGATGTTCAACGACAATATTTTCCTGGAGATCGGGAAGATAGTTTTCTTCCAGGAAATTCATGATTGCATCCCGGTAGAGTGGGGCTTGAGTGTTCCAGTCGATATCGCCGTCCAAGTGTGGTACCGGAGAAAGTACGTAAAAACTTTCACACCCTTCTGGTGCCAATGAGGGATCTGTTTTAGTGGGCATATGAAGATAGAGGGAGAAATCTTCTGCGAGTTCTTTATTATGGAATATATCTTGAAGGAGCTCTTCATATCGCTCTCCCAAAATAATATTGTGATGTTCTAGCTTGGAGTCCAAGTACCGTTTTTTGGTTCCAAAATAGATTACAAAAAGAGACATGCTATACCGCATCCGATCGAGTTTCCGGTTGCTGTAGGTGGGTCTTTCCTCCTTCGGAATCATATGGCGGTAGGTAAATGCCACATCTGCATTGGAAACGATTTTATCAGCCCGATAGCGTGCTCCATTTTTTAGCCGAACTCCTGAGGCTTTGCCGTTTTGAATAAGAATTTTATCAACTTCCGCCTCCAAGTGAATTTTGCCTCCCTGCTCTTCGATCAGCTGCGTAAAGGCTTCAATAATAGCCCCGGTGCCTCCCATAGCGTAATGTACTCCCCATTCACGCTCGAGATAATGTATCATCGCGTAGATAGAGGTGGTATCAAAGGGATTGCCCCCAACTAGCAGTGGATGGAAGGAAAAAACACGTCGCAGAAAATCATTTTCAATGAATTTTGAGATATAGTTATAGACCGATCGATGGGATTGCAAGCGTATAAGATCAGGAATAACTTTAATCATATCCCATAAACTCAGGAACGGCTGGTCAGCCAGCTCAACAAAACCTTTTTGAAAGATAGCTTTTGTTGATTTGATAAAATCAGTATATCCCTGTTTGTCATTGGGGTTCCACCGCTCTATTTCGCTCAGTACGAATTCATGATTCCCGTTATAGTCAAATTTGTCGCCATCAGCATTAAAAATTCGATAAAAGGGATCACAGGGAGTAAAGGAGATATAGTTTTCGCGTTTCCTGCCTGCCTTGTCAAAGATTTCATCAAAAAGAAAAGGAGCTGTGATAACAGTGGGACCTCCGTCAAAGGTAAACCCATTTTTTTCATAGACATACGCACGCCCCCCGGCTTTGTCTCGTTTTTCAAATATTTCTACGGAATACCCTTCCGAAAGTAGTCGAGAGGCAGTAGCAAGCCCCCCAAATCCACTTCCGATGATAATAATATGTTCGCTCATTAATATAGTCCGAAAATTGTTGGAAAGTCCCTTAAACTATAAATAGGGATAATACATTCCGGCGGCGCAATTAATTTTGAATTTGTTTGACATATCCGCGATAACCCTGTCTGGCAAGCTCCCGCATTTTTTCTTTTGCATCCTCTTTTTTGACAAAAGTCCCATAGAAAACCCTATATACCTTTTGAGAAGACAGTTCTACTGTTTCTACCCGTGATCCGGTAATCTTGCGGGATTGTTCAAAGGCTTTGTTTTTTTCCTGAAAAGAACCGAGCTGTACCGTGTAGGTAGCAACTTTAAGGTCGGTAGTCCGGGAATTTTCAAGGCTGCCTTCCATGACAAATAGCGCTACATTGGCGGTGCCATTGCCAATCATATCAATTTCACTGGCAGCTTTTTTTGATAAATCGATAATTCTGTTTTTTGCAAAAGGTCCTCGGTCATTAATACGTACCTGAACCTCTTTTCCATTATCCAGGTTTTTAACGTTTACAATGGTATCAAAAGGGAGGGTGCGATGGGCCGCGGTATACTGGTGCATATCGTACTGCTCTCCATTAGCGGTTAGCTTACCGTGAAATTTAGGGCCATACCAGCTGGCAACCCCCTCCTCAATTTTTTGTCCGATACGATCTGCATCTGGGAAATCAATTTCCGATGGTTCTTTGGGATTCTTACTGGGGGTACGCGAAAGCGTTCCGCAAGAACTTATCAATAGTGATGCAGCAAAGAAGATATATAAATAAGAAAGTTTACGAGGCACGTATTGTTAGGTCATCTATAGGGTTTTATAAAAATATTTTTCAGGCCGTCTATAAACCTGTGGAGAAACAATTTAATAATCTTTTAAGATGTATCTAAGCCTCATATATTTTGTGATAATAGGATAATATAAGCAGATATATGCCATAAATCATGAGCCCGGCCGCAGTGGTGCCTAAAACCCAAACTCCAAAAGGTTGTTCACCTAAAGCACTTAACGCATCATTTAGGCCTCCGGCTTCTTCTGCATTAAACGATATGGCAGCTTGATAAAAAAGTATTCCAAGCATACAATAGACGATACCCCACGCCGAAATACCAATCTGACCAAACTTTCGAAGTGTTGTCCGTTCTTTGTCATTCATGTTTATAATATCAAAGCGATAGTCAAAATTGGCCACATAGGCCGAATAGAATTGGTAAATCCCGGCAATTATAATGATGAAAGCGACAAATAGTACCAGCCATTTCCCAAAAGGAAGTTCCAATATTTTTCCAACCCATATCTCAGTACTTTCACTATCGCTTTGGATGTTGAGTCCCCGGAAGATTTGCCAGGGCTGCATAGGAAAAAGAGAGATAGAGAAGGCCAGTGAAGAAATCCACAATTCTCAATAGGAAAACTTCATTGCTTTTGGACCGGTTTTCAGGATCAATGATCGCCTGCAGGATTTTCCAAACAGCATGGGCAAAAAGTCCAATAATACATCCTATGAGTAAAATAGAACCAAAAGGTTGGTAAATAAATTCTTCGAGAGCTTGTTTAGTGCCGGCTGTTTCGCCGCCCATCCCAATAGCTGTTTGTAATGCCAGAAGCCCAACCATAAAATAAACAACTCCCTTGGCGATGAAGCCAACCCGGGCTATAATTTTGATAACGGTTTGTTTGCTTGAATTCATACAAATAGCGGATAGATATCAGCTGATATACTAGTGTTTATATCTCACAAGGTAATGTGAAGGACAGGAACTTACTAACTTAAACAGGTTGTGTCGCTCTTTTTGTCACTAAAGGAATAGAATAAAACAAGAGAGGTAATAAAATAAATGAGCCGGTGACTGGATTCGAACCAGCGACCTATTCTTTACGAGAGAATCGCTCTACCCCTGAGCTACACCGGCATTAGATCAGAAAAATATAAGCATTGTCCAACTTTTATACCAAGTAGTTAAACAATTGTAAGATGAAATAAAATAATTGGTGTTACAGAAAGCTCTTGATTATTTTCAGGTTCTGAAAAAATGAATAAATATTATATGGAAAACTTTTTATCCGCAAGTCCCGTTACTTTTTACTTAGTCGCTGCAAGTGTATTGGTATCTCTTGCCGCACTGTATGCTTATCCTGCTATGTTGCAGACAGGATATTTAAAACCCTATCGTACAGTTCGGGAGCATAGTTGGTACGAACTTTTAACCTCCGGTTTTTTGCATGCCAACCTGGGGCACCTATTTGTTAATATGTTTACTCTCTATTTTTTTGGCCCGGTAATGGAACAGGTCTTGGGACCCATATATTTTTTAGGGCTTTATGTAACGGGATTAATTGTATCGGGTCTGCCTTCGGTGGTTAAGTTCAGGAATGATCCCAATTATGCTACGCTTGGAGCTTCCGGGGCTATAGGGTCTGTACTGTTTGCTTTTATTTTTCTCTTTCCCATGGAAAATATATATCTGCTGTTGATTCCCATACCTATCCCGGCTTTTGTATTTGCTATTGCCTATTTGATATACAGCATCTATGCCAGTAAACAAAAAGAAGGGAAAATAAATCACGAAGCACATTTGGCAGGAGCTATATGGGGGATTGTATATTTAGTCGTTTTTGTACCCAATTCTATCGATCATGTTCTAACAGTTATAGGCTTAATATAAAATCAGCATGAACCCATTAGGATCCATGCTGATTTTTATACAAACAATAAATAGGACAGCTGTTGTTATCCGTTTTTGGAACGGAAATCAGCCATGAAATTAACCAGGGTCTCTACACTTTCCCGGGGACAAGCATTGTACATGCTGGCCCGGACACCGCCTACGCTCCGGTGCCCTTTAAGGGTATATAGATCATGTTCTTCCTGGGCTTCTTTAAGAAATTTTTGTTCGAGATCTTCTGTTGGCAGCCTGAACGTAGCATTCATGATGGATCTGGAATCTTTTTCTACAGCTCCACGATAAAAATCATCCTTATCAACTTCATCATAAAGAAGTGCTGCTTTCTCTTCATTAAACTTTTTAAAGTAGGAGAGCCCTCCTTTTTGCTGAATCCATTCGAGTACCAGGTTCACCATATACACATTAAAGACAGGAGGCGTATTGAATATTTTTTCCGTATGCGTCTGGTATTGCAGGATGGTTGGTACATTATCCGTATCTGCCTGGGCCAGAAAGTCCTTGCGAATAATAACAATAGTCACACCCGCGGGACCCACGTTCTTCTGGGCGCCGGCATAAATAATTCCATATTTGGAAACATCAATAGGCTTGGACAGAAAATCGGAAGAGGCGTCACAGACCAGCGGGACTCCATTGGTTTCCGGTTCAGTAGAAAACTGGGTGCCGGCTACCGTATTGTTTGATGTAAAATGTACATACTTTGGATTGTCACTAAAATCGAGCTCATCGTTAGTCGGTACTCTGTCATATCCACTCTCGCTACTGCTAAATGGTCGATGAACGTTTCCAAATAGCTTGGCCTCCTTTATAGCTTTATTTGACCAGCGTCCGGTATCGATATAATCGGCTGTTTCGTCTTCAGATAAGAAATTGAAAGGCGCCATCATAAACTGTGAGCTGGCCCCTCCCTGTAAAAACATAATTTCAAAATCATTGCCCAGACCAAGAAGCTCAGTCAAACGCTCTTTTGCCTGCTGGTCAATTGCTTCATATTCCGCACTACGATGACTCATCTCCATGATGGAGCGGCCTTTATCTTTGTATTCAGTTAGTTCATCCTGGGCCTTTTCGAGTACTTCCAAAGGTAATGTAGCAGGTCCTGCGCTAAAGTTATGAACGCGATTCATAATATGTATGGGTGTTTATGTGATTAAAAAGTATGGACAAGCAGTCCAGATTGTAATTTAGGTTCAAACCAAGTTGATTTTGGCGGCATTAACAAGCCATTATCCGAGACTTCTATCAATTCTTCTATGCCAGTGGGGTACATGCTTACAGCCATTTGGGCTTTACCATTTTGTACCAATCGTTCGAGTTCTTCAGTACCCCGGATACCGCCTACAAAGGAAATATTTTCATTGCGGCGGGGATCAGAAATTCCCAGCATAGGATCAAGCAGAAATTCCTGTAGACGATGAACATCCAGTTTTTCCACACTGTTGGGCTCATCGGTAATCGGCAAGGTCATCCCATACCACTGTCTATCGATATAAATGGAAATATCACCTTTTTCAGAAGGTACGGGATCGACATCAACTCGGAGTTCAAAATTTTGGTCAAGTTCATTTAGAAAATGATCCGGAATTTCATGTACGATCCGATTATATGCCATGATATGCATATCAGACATCGGAAAGGCTACCGCCGGGAAAAAATTATACTCTTCTTCTCCGGTATGGTTCTCATTTTCCTCTTTCATCTTTGCAGCAGCACGGGACGCACTTTTGCACCGATGATGTCCATCTGCAATATAAAGCTTTGGAATGTTCTGGAAAGCATTCTCAAATGGTTCAGTATGCTCAACTTTCCATAGCTTATGTCGTACCTCATCCAGAGCCACATAGTTGTAAAGTGGTTCCTCTCGGGTTACCTGATCGATGAGATCCTGAGTCTTTTCATCATCCTTATACGTAAGCATAACGGGCTCGGCATGAGCCTGCTGCGTGAGAATATGCCGGGTGCGGTCGTCCTCTTTAGTAGGACGAGTCAGTTCATGCTTGAGAATCACTTCATTATCGTAGTCCTCTACCGACACACAGGCAAAAACTCCTGTTTGGGTTCGTCCTTCCCGAATGAGTTGATAAATATAAATAGAAGGTTGCTCATCCTGTTGAAGTGTTTTCCCGGACAGCAACTGCTGAAGGTTCTCAGCCCCTTTTTCATATACAGCATCATCATGGGGATCTGTATTATCCGGCAGGTCAACTTCCGGCCGACTTACATGTAAAAAATTATGGGGGTTGTTTTCAGCTATCGTTTGCACTTCATCAAAAGTAATAACGTCGTAAGGAACAGAGGCAATTTCTTTTACCCGTTTTGGGTCCGGCCGCCACGCTTTAAAAGGATGTAAATGAGCCATTAGGTTAAATAAAAATTAAACAAAATATCAGCTATCAAAGGTACTTGGTAAAAAGCAATAATTAAAGTTTCAAATCAGAATAAAATAATCTGTTTAATCATTGGGGAAAACAGGAGGCAATACTAATCCAGAACTTTTATGTGCAGATTTTTCCACCTGACTTTGACCTCATTGCCTTCGGTTGCGGAGTGGATTTGAAGGGCGATGGAACCGGTTGCCTGACCGATTTTCTGATCCTCCAATGCGACCATTTTTTTATCATTCAGCCAGCTGGTTACTTTATCGCCTTCCACGCGGATAACCATATGATTCCATTCCCCGGGCTTTAGTGCCTTTTCATCTTCCGGACTGGGTTTTTTAAGCCATCCTCTACCATAAGATTCATAAATTCCCCCGGTATGAGAACCTAACGGGGCTACTTCTACCTGCCAGCCCTCTATTTTAGTCCCCTCAACACTGGATCGAATGAATACGCCGCTGTTTCCATTGGATTCTTGTTTAAAATCCAGGCTTAAAACAAAGTTTTTATAGGTCTTATCGGTTGTCAGGTAACCATATTCTTTATCAGGGCCACTTTCGCATACCAGCTCGCCATCTTCGACATACCAATGCTCGGTACCGTGAATCGTCCAGCCGGATAAATCTTTCCCATTGAATATAGGCTCAAACTCCTGGGCGATAGTGGGGTTGGTTAACAATAGAAAGGTGCATGCCAGCAAAAAATATTTCATGCCTCTGATTAATTCATTTATTTTTAGAGTCAGATTAAGAACATTGAAGCACAATATCGAATGAATGGAATAATTACAAATCTGTTTATTCCTAATCAAAATCATCTAATTATTAAAAATTGGTAGCATATGGATCAAATGAATTTTGACGGAGATAACTTATCAGAAGATAAACAGCAACAACTTTTATTTATGATGCTTGTTCAGCAGCATCAGCAAATAGCGATGATGGGGATGGGGAAAATTGAAAACCCAAACACCGGGGAAGTAGAAAGAGAACTGAAGTCGGCAAAGTTTGCCATTGATACCCTGGTAATGTTGCAGAAGTTTACCGAAGGAAATCTTCCCAAAGAGTTGGATAACTATCTGAAAGAGACGTTGAATAATCTGCGTATGAACTATGCCGATGAGACTGAAAAAGAGGATGAAAGTGATGAAGGACAAGAAGAGTAATACCCTGAAACGAGTTGCTGCGGCGGGCGGAGTAGTTGTAGATACCCTTGATAAGGATTCCGATCCCAAAGTATTGCTAATACATCGCAGGGGCGTATGGGATTTACCTAAGGGAAAGCTTGAAGAGGGGGAATCGATCGAGGAATGTGCCATACGCGAAGTATCCGAGGAGGTCGGTCTTAAAACCGATCCAACCGTTGTTTCACCGCTTATAGAGACTTATCATGAATATGAGCGGTCGAATACCAGGTATGGAAAAACAACCCACTGGTATTTGATGAAGCTTAATTCCAACAACTATGAGTTCGTGCCACAAAAAGAAGAAGGGATTGAGAAAGTAGAATGGGTTCCTCTGGAAAAAGCAAAAGGAAAAGTGGGATATGATAACTTAAGAGAGGTCCTCGAAGAGTTATAAGTTAGTTATGTAATGCCGATATTAAATCATATCTCCCGAATAGAAATAAGAAAAGGCCGCTGCAAGAACAGCGGCCTTTTCTTTTATGAAAATAACTGGTTAAGTAAAACTAGTTTTGCAGACGGTAGATAATAGGCAAGCTGTATTGAACGCGTACCGGTTCTCCACGTTGGCGCCCGGGCTTAAACTTCGCCTGTTTGACCACGCGAAGGGCCTCTTGATCAGCCCCGCCGCCAATGCCCCGAACAACCTTGGGGTCTTCTACATTTCCATCTTCAGTTACAATAAACTGGACGATAACACGACCTTCTATTCCGGCACGTTTTGCCCGCTCGGGATAGTTTATCTTTTGTTGCAGCTCGGCCAACCCGCCAATCAGTTCGGGCATCTGTTCTACCGCTACAAAGAAATCCTCTTCCTCCTCTTCTTCCTCCTCGGGAGGTGGCGGCATATCCAGCGGTTCATTTAGGTTCATGTCGGCATCCAGGTTAATTTCCTGGTCTTCAATGATCTCGTCGTTAGGCACTTCTACCGGCACCTGTGGCTTGGGCGGGGGGGGAGGGGTTTCCTCTTGCTGTGTTTGGATGACTTCCTCCATCTCAACCACTTCCTGCTCTTCGGTGAGATCCGTATCCGGACTATCTGCGACAAATTCCACTTTCATTGCTACAATAAAAAGCAGCAATACTGCCACAAGTCCCAACTGAAGAAAGACCGTGTAATACTTCCTTAAATCGGATTCGGGTTCTTTTCTTTCTTGTATACTCATAACATCCTCCGCACTGATTCTAAGACAATTTCGTTAATGTTTGCCTAATGAAACAAATAATTATATCCAATTTCTACTTTTGTAACTTTTTTAAACAAAAAAAATTGTATAACCATTTCGTGGAGAGGTTAGAAGGGCTCAAAACAGCAAAGGCGCACCAAAAAGTGCGCCTTTGAGATACTTTGTTATTTAATGTAAAATTAGTTTTGCAGGCGGAATATAATAGGAAGGCTGTACTGGACACGTACGGGCTTGCCGCGTTGACGTCCAGGCTGAAACTTCGCTTCCTTCACTACTCTCAGGGCTTCCTGATCGCATCCGCCGCCAATGCCGCGAATAACTTTGGGGTCTTCTACATCACCGGTTTCAGTCACAATAAACTGAATAATAACCCGGCCATCTATTCCGGCGCGTTTTGCCCGCTCGGGATAGTTTATCTTTTGTTGCAGCTCGGCCAACCCGCCAATCAGTTCAGGCATCTGTTCCACGGCTACAAAGAAATCCTCTTCCTCCTCTTCTTCCTCTGCGGGAGGCGGCGGCATATCCAGCGGCTCATCAAAATTTAAGTCAGCATCCAGGTTAATTTCCTGGTCTTCAATGACTTCATCGTTGGGAACCTCTACCGGTACCTGTGGTTTGGGCGGTGGTGGGGGCATTTCTTCCTGCTTAGTCTGAATGACCTCTTCCATTTGAACTACTTCCTGCTCTTGTGTTAGGTTGACATCCTGCTGAGATGCCCGGAAATCAATTTTTGTAGCTACAACAAAGATGAGAAGGACAGCCAAAAGTCCAAGTTCCAAAAAAAGTGTATAGTAATTACGCAGATCTGCTTCGGCAGTTTTTCTGCTTCCTTGTTTTGACATGACAATAAGCTTTATGTTTCAGGGTTATTTTATATATAATTGCAATTTATACATTTACCCTATTAAAGCAAATAAATCAGCTATATTTTTTTACGTACAACTATAATTATTGCAATGATAACCCAATAGAAATTGGAAGCAGATCCATTTATATCAATGGCAAAGCTTAGTTTGTTAATCGGAAAACTATTGGCTGGGACATTTTAACCCGCACCGGTTTGCCGCGCTGACGTCCCGGCGTAAATTCGGCTTTTTTGATAACCTCCAGCGCCGCCTGGTCGCATCCGCCGCCAATACCGCGGATAACTTTGGGGTCTTCTACTTTACCGTTTTCGGTTACGATAAACTGAACCGTAACCCTTCCTTCAATGTTCGACTTTCTAGCGCGCTCCGGATATTCTACATTGTCATACAACCACTCTTGTCCGCCTTTAATTTTAGGCATCTCCTCCACGGCCATAAAGAAATCCTCTTCCTCCTCTTCTTCCTCGTCGGGGGGGGGCGGCATATCCAGCGGGTCATTCAGGTTCATGTCGGCATCCAGGTTAATTTCCTGGTCTTCAATGATCTCGTCGTTAGGCACTTCTACCGGTACCTGTGGCTTGGGCGGGGGAGCAGGTATCTCCTCTTGATCTGTTTGGATGACTTCCTCCATTTCAAGCACTTCCTGTTCTTCGACTAAATTTACGTTTTGCTGAGAGGACTGGAATTCTATTTTGGTAGCCACAATGAAAATGAGCAAAACAGCTATAACTGCAATTTGAAGGAAAATAGTATAGTATGTTCTGAGATTAGCTGTGGGTTCTTTTCGTCGATAATCCATAATATTAAGTTTTTAATACTAAGTAGTTAGTACTAAATAATAATAAAATATGGTTATTATCAACTCTTTAGGGTAAAATTATTCTTCAGGGATTATTTTTTGGAGGAGAAAGACCGCAACCAGGCAGCCGCCCGCATCAAAAAGGATGTCATAAACATCGGCATGGCGGTTCAGGGCGGGAAGGCTATATTGGAGGAACTCTACAAATATTCCGAAAAAGGTGCCAATGAGAAAGATGATCCAGATACTTGTGTTGCCCGAGAGAGCAATATTGTGATAAAGTCCGAGCAAAAGCGTCCAGCTCCCAAACAGAAGAAAGTGGCCGATCTTGTCGTAGCTAAATAACTTACTGTGGGAGAACGTCTCGGCCGGCAGCAGCATAAGGGCCAGCATTAATATAGTGAGTCCTACTATAGCGGTTACCAGGAGATAGGTATTATTTGCCAGAAAAGTGTAAAGCGCGGTAGGTTTCATATAAAATCTGTTGGTTCCGGTAGATCTCTATTGGTATCTAAATAGGTAAATAGTTTTTTCTTTCCGTTTAAAAGAGCCTGCGCGCAACTGTATTCGGGGGAATAGTCGAGTGCCAAATAAGCTGATATCTTACCGGCAAGCACATCTCCGCTGCCGGCGCGCGCAAAATAGCGGGTATCGTAATTTGTCAGATAGCTGTCTCCGTTTTTAGTTGATACTATACCCGGCATGCCCTTGGATAGCGTCGTAACATTATGCTCAGCGGAGAAATTACGAACCAAATTTAATCTTTGATAGTCCTTTTTTACATCCTGTTCCAGCAGTCTCGCAAGCTCACCGGGATGTGGAGTTAAAATCCATTGCTTTTCCTCAAATTCTTTCCACTTCTGAGATTGCGCAAGGGCCCACAGGGCATCGGCATCTATAACTGTTTTCCGGTTATTTTGGGATAGAAAATCTATTACAAAGCGTACGGTCTCTTCCTTTCGGCCCAGTCCGGGACCTAACAGAACCGCTCCCTGTTTTTCCCCGACAATTTGCCGGACATCCGGCAGGTGTGCTTCGCTGAAACAGGTATCGGATTGTTCTCCCACCGGTTTTTTTATGATCGAAGGAAGATTATGTTCATAAACTGAGAGCAATCCACGTGGACATACTAAAAAAACGGCGCCCAGCCCCTCGGCCCAGGCACTTTTAGCAGCCATGACAGCGGCACCGGTCAATCCTTCCGAGCCGGCAATAATATAAAGAACACCTGTATCATATTTGTGAACTCCAAGCGACGACTGATGTTCCGACACCCAGGATTCGTCTATTAAGAAGGTATTGCAGGAAGTTTTGAGCTCGTTGGGGAATGGTAATTCGCAGTAGGTGACCTGACCGGTGTGTAGTGGGCCATCCTGCAGATAAAAACCTTGTTTGCGTCCTCCGAATGTAAAGGTATGATCGGCTTTAATAACCTTTCCCATGATTTCACCCAAATCAGCATGAAGTCCGGTGGGGATATCTATGGAAAAAACAGGTACCGATTGCTGATTGGCCCACTGAACGGCTTTTTGATAATCCCCGCGAAGGTTACTATCCAGACCAGTGCCAAGCATGCCGTCAATAATAAAATCGAAGGAGGCCTGTCCTGAGAAGTCATCCCAGCTGTCATAAATAGAGATCTTATTCTCCGGATCAAACTTTTTGAGTAGTTCAAAATTCTTGTGGGTATCCGGAGAAAGACCATCCATACCGCTTAAAAATACGATAGATGCATTGATATCGTGCTGGATCAGGTATCGGGCAATAACCAATGCATCACCCGCATTATTTCCTTTTCCGCAGAGATATATCCCGTGAGATAGTTCAGGGTAAATATTTAGTATTTGTTGACTGGCCGAATAACCGGCAATTTCCATAAGGGTAAATCCCTCAATACCGATTTCATTGATGGTCTGTTCATCGATATCTCTGCTTTGTGCAGCGGTAAACAGATAATGTGATACGGGAGCATTAAGCATAATTACCAGAGATTGTTGAACAAAAAGAGTTCGATTATGGTCAGTCCGAATCCGGTGACAATTCCACCCAAAAGTTCCGGAAGGGTATGGACGCTCAGGCGATAGCGCGACCAAACCATCACTGGTAAAAGTAGAAAAAGGATTGTTAAGGAAAAAATATAAGAGTTGAGGCTCGCCAATGAAGGGTAGAAGAAAGTAAGGCCGAGGAGAATAGCCCCAGCAGAAGCAAGAGCACCGGTGTGGATGCTTATTTTCCAAGAGAAATTAATGAGCAGGCTTATGATCGGATTGATAAAATAGATCGCTGAAATAATAACGATGAGAGGGTCCAGGCTCTCCAGATTAAAGAGGAAAATCAGGAAAAGTACGAATGCACTGATGATGGAATAAATATATAATCGGCTCCGGGTTTCCCGTACCGGCAGATCCAAAGAAATTATATGCTTGGTACGGATCAGGTAAAAAGCCAGGATCAGCGGGATAATGGTATAAAATATCAGGGCCGCAGAAGTTACCAGAAAGGTAGTTAATGCGGGTAACTGTAATATCCAGCTGATAATAAAGATCACAAGCGGGGATAGAAATAGCGGATTCAGCAAGTCGGATACCACCCGGGCCAGCACGTTCTTCCCGAGGTATCTGTCCAGGCCGGTACCGCTATCTGGTGAAATGTGTTTCAATATGTATTGTATGATTGATTAGTAAGCCCGTGCAAAAAGAACTTTCTGTTTTGAAGGCTTGCCGGTTACCATACATTCTCCTTCTTCTCCGTCTTCGAGGGGAATACAGCGGATAGTTGCTTTTGTTTCCTCTTTTATTTTCTCTTCGGTTTCAGCAGTGCCGTCCCAGTGGGCATAGACAAAGCCCCCCTCGTTTTCGATGATGTCCTTAAACTCATCGTAGGAATCTACCGAGTGGGTATTGTCCTCGATCCGTTCCTTCGCTGTAGTATAGAGCTTTTCCTGGATGGTCTTAAGCAGATCATCCACTCGTTGGGCCAGTCCCTCGCGCTCCACAATATTTTTATCCAGTGTATCGCGGCGGGCCAGTTCGGCATTGTTGTTTTTAAGGTCGCGAGGCCCGATGGTGAGCCGTACCGGGATGCCGGTAGCTTCGTGCTCATTGAATTTCCAGCCCGGACTCATGTTCTCCCGGTCGTCCACCTTAACCCGGATATCGCGTTCTTTAAGCTCACTGACGATATCGTCACAGTAATCCATTACTTCTTCTTTTTCCTCATCACTCTTCCAGATAGGTACGATAACCACCTGGTTTGGAGCCAATTTTGGAGGGAGAACCAATCCCTGGTCATCCGAGTGTGTCATGATAAGTCCACCGATCAATCGTGTTGAAACGCCCCAGCTGGTAGCCCAGACGTACTCATGCTCTCCTTCCGAACTCTGGAACTTCACGTCAAAAGCCTTTGCAAAATTTTGTCCCAGGAAGTGCGAGGTCCCAGCCTGCAGCGCTTTGTTATCCTGCAGGAGCGTTTCGATGCAATAGGTGTCTTCTGCACCGGCAAAGCGTTCGGATTCCGTTTTCACTCCTTTAATGACTGGCATGGCCATAAAGTCTTCGGCAAAGGTGCGGTACACTTCCAGCATCCGCGTGGTTTCCTCAACCGCCTCTTGTTTGGTGGCGTGGGCGGTATGCCCCTCTTGCCACAGGAACTCCATGGTTCTCAGGAAGAGGCGTGTGCGCATCTCCCAGCGGACGACATTGGCCCACTGGTTAATAAGAATGGGAAGGTCGCGGTAGGATTGAATCCAGTTCCGGTAGGAATCCCAGATAATAGTTTCAGAAGTGGGCCGGACAATAAGTTCTTCTTCCAGCTTAGACTCCGGGTCTACTTCCACGCCGTCGTCGGTACTTCTAAGGCGGCTGTGGGTTACCACGGCGCATTCTTTGGCAAAGCCTTCCACGTGCTTGGCTTCTTTGGAAAGAAAGGATTTCGGGATAAAGAGCGGGAAATAGGCATTTTCATGGCCGGTATCTTTAAACATCTGGTCCAGGGCCTGCTTCATATTTTCCCACAGGGCAAATCCATTGGGGCGGATCACCATGCTTCCGCGCACCGGGGAATGATCCGCCAGTTTACCTTCGCGAATGACATCCTGGTACCATTGTGAAAAATCTTCTGTGCGTTCCGTGATTTTGTTAGCCATGTTATTCTACTAATAGAAAAAAGGTTTATAATTCAGACGCTAAAAATAAGGCGAAAAACAGGACCCTCAAAAAAGAAGTTGGGTTCCCTTTTAAGGATAGGCACACAATCGGATTGCAGGCATGAGCGCCTGCGGGGGGATTAGCTCTCGGAAAGATGCAAAAGAGATTTTTTCCCTTAATATTTTGATAGAAAAGTTATATATTTGGCAACTCTTGATTTGAATGGCGTGGTAGCTCAGTTGGTGAGAGCGTCGGATTCATAACCCGGAGGTCGGCGGTTCGATTCCGCCCCACGCTACTCCATACTATATATCATATACCATATCTCCCTAAGTAGTTGAATATAGCTGCTTGGGGATTTTTTGTTTTGGGGATCGGAAGCTGGGGCGTGATAAACAGTGTATGTAATGTATCCGTCGTTTTTTATACATTCTATATTGACTGCAATAGTTAAAAGCAGAGAGGAGAGAAAATAATCATTTCAAAAGTTTGCAAAATTGGTTAGTTATCAGTCTGGGCTTTTTTAGTAGTTGAAGCAGAAGTCCTACTCAAAAAAGAAAGAGCGGGAAACAGTTAATTAAACGGGTATTTATTATGAAATCCTTCCTCACATTTATCTTTACGGTTGTTCTTGCTACATCACTTTTTGCACAGGATTATGCCGTACAGCAGCTTGAAAACTCTCCGCGTCACCACGAGTGGGTTGAATTGGAATCGAGTGGACGTACGATGCATAATTTTGTGGCATACCCTGAAAGCTCAGAATATGCTACCGTGGTTATTGTGATCCATGAAAATCGCGGACTTAATGACTGGGCGCGCAGTTTCGCCGATCAGCTGGCCGAAGCCGGGTATATAGCCGTCGCCCCGGATCTTATTTCCAATACCGTGGATGGAGTAGAGAAAACCTCTGATTTTGAAAACTCTGACGCGGCACGCGAGGCCATTTATAATCTGGATGCCGAAATGGTAACGCAGGATTTGAAGAACGTGCTTGAGTATGCACAATCCATAAAAGCGGGGAACGGGAAAGTTGCTGTAGCAGGATTTTGCTGGGGCGGGTCTCAATCCTTCCGCTTTGCCACCAATGCGGGCGATGCCATTGAAGCGGCCCTGGTATTTTACGGGACGGGGCCTGACAATTATGAAGATTATAAGCGCATTGAAGCACCGGTTTATGGATTCTACGGAGGAGATGACCAGCGTGTAAATGCGACGATTGAAGATAGCGAGGCGATGATGGAGAAGGCCGGGAAAACCTATGAGTACGAAATCTACGAGGGGGCGGGACACGCTTATATGCGCAGCGGCGATGATCCCGAAGCGCCGAAAGATGACCCCAATGTGCAGGCGCGTAATGAATCGTGGGATCGCTTAAAGAGTATTCTTAAAAGTCTTTAAGTGTTTATTTAGGAATTAATAAGTTTTTAAAAAATTCCCTAACCGCTCTGATGAGGCTGCTCCAAAAGTAACTATAACAAGTTGTACGCCTTATTTTGTTAGGTGTAGGATAAATAAAAATGTCCCTTGTCAGGATTCCAGGGGGGGCTAGCGCCGTTTTTGGGTCGTTACAAAAATGGAACAAGACAAGGAGACATGTTTAAAAATTCTGCTCTTTTATCTCGGGAAATGTTCTTTATCTTCTCCCGTCTTTTAACGTTTTCCTTACCACTTTTGGTCGCCAAAAGTGGAGCAAAAACGACCGGCGAACCGGCTTCGGCGTTCGGCATCGCTCGGTACGGAAATAAATGAAGATCTCGTTTATTCGGTTGCCCCAACAAGGGGAAAGTCCGGAAGTATCTCCTGCTTTTATCACAGCTTTCCCCATTTATTTCTCTTTCGTACCTCCCGCTCCCTTTCCACGCCTCACCTGCTAAGGCCGGTGGGTTGGAATAATGTCCCACCAGCCTTGCGAACAGGATAAGTCCATTGGAGCACAAAGAAATAAACCGGGGTCTGGGGAATAGCGGGAACGCTAAGAGCAAAAACAACTAACGCAACCCGGCGCTCCCCGTATTGAGATTTATAACAAAACAATATCTTGCTATTCCCCAGCACTTTTTTCGTCTATTTTTTGGTGACAAAAAATGGACACTGCTTATCAATAAAAACACAAAAAGGGTTGCCTAAACCATTATGCCATGGTGCATTTATGTTTTGTCCCTTTCAAGAATGGAACAATATTAGTGATTACAAAAAACAAAATGTATCAAATCATCCCCTTGCCTCCTTCAGTTTACATGCAGTATCTTTTCAACGGCCGTGCCGAAAGGGGGACTTGATTCCCGGCCTTGTATTCCCTCCGGATCGGTGGGATATTTCTTAGGAGGGTGCTTTGATAGATTCTACGGCGCAGGCTTTTTCTTGTGTAACGATAACCATGGCTGCTCCTGGTGTCAGTAATATTAACTTCTGGTGTCGGTGACACTAACTCTTGGAGTCAGCGATACTAACTCCTGGTCATAGTGACTCTAACTCCCAGTGATAGCGTTACTAAGTAGTAGTGGTAGTGTCTCTGACTCCCAGTGGTAATAGCGCTATTATTACATGGCAAGGTGCGGTCGGTATCTGGGATGACACATGGCTATTATTTTATCCGGAGTTAGAAAAGATTTAGCCGTTAAGCGCGTTGACAAATATAATATCCCAAAATTATTGCCGTAAAGGAGGGATGGATATTGTCTGTTAAGATTAGCTATTGAGGTGGTCAAACCAGGGATTTTCATATCTTTTCTTGTTGAATCAGGTTATATATATCCGTAAGAAAAGTTATTTCAACATTTAAGATTCTTTTTTGACATTTTATCGTAAATAAACGAGACTAAACAAGCTCGATATGAAAAGAAAATATTAAACTAAACCGTTCAAAATTATGGCACGTCCTGTAACTTTATTTACTGGTCAGTGGGCTGACTTATCATTGGAAACTATAGCAGAAAAGGCATCCTCTTGGGGGTACGACGGACTGGAGCTTGCCTGTTGGGGAGATCATTTTAATGTTCAAAAGGCGCTCAGTGAAGATGGTTATTGCGAGCAGCGCAAAGAGTTGCTCGCCAAGTATGATCTGAAGGTATGGTCGGTCAGTAATCACCTGGTGGGTCAGGCGGTTTGCGATCCCATCGATAAGCGACACAAGGAGATTCTTCCGGGCCGTATCTGGGGTGACGGTGAACCCGAACAGGTGCGCCAGCGGGCTGCAGAGGAAATAAAGGATACTGCAAGGGCAGCCGCTAAGCTGGGTGTCGATGTGGTAAATGGCTTTACCGGCAGTTCTATCTGGTCAAAGATGTATTCCTTTCCTCCGAATACGCCGGGATTAATTGACGAAGGATTCGAAGATTTTGCCAACCGCTGGAATCCCATCCTCGATGTATTTGATGATGTAGGCGTGCGCTTTGGTCTGGAAGTGCATCCTACCGAAATAGCCTTTGATATTGTAACGGCCGAGCGGGCTATTGACGCACTGGACGGCAGAAAAGCTTTTGGATTTAACTACGATCCGAGCCATATGGGTTACCAGGGCGTAGATTATATCCAGTTTATCCGGGAATTCAGTGACCGTATTTATCACGCACATATGAAAGACGTATGGTGGTCTTCTGAAACCCGCCGTTCGGGAGTCTTTGGCGGACACCTGGAGTTTGGTGATGTTGACCGGTACTGGGATTTTGTTTCTATCGGTCGCGGAAGGATTGACTTTGAGCGGGTGGTTCGCGCATTGAACCGCATTCAGTATGACGGGCCGCTTTCCGTTGAGTGGGAAGACAGCGGTATGGATCGTGAGTTTGGTGCCGAGGAATCTTGCCGATATGTTAAGAATATCGATTTCCCCGCTGCCGAAGGGGCCTTTGATTCCGCCTTTTCCGAAAACGACTAAATATTAGTCAGGGCCGTATCCTCTCCTTCAGGAAATGGATACGGCCATTTTTATTTAATCTGGTAGGCAGTATTTGGGATAACGGAGAAAATAAAGTGAATCGTTATTCTGATTAAATAGATACTTCTTTATTCTTCAATTTATCATCCTGTTAGTAAATATTTCTTTGTAGTGGGAATACCGTTCCCGTTTATGATGATTTTTTGGAGGCTTTGGTTTGCCACTTTTGGCAAATGGCAGAATGCGGATAATCCGGTACAAATGCCCACTTAATTATTGACACCATTGCCGATATTCGGTAGTCAGTTTGGTATATGGATTAATCGATTTACTGCAAAACTTTACTTATAAATTTGCAGCTGGGACTCTATTCCAGGTATCCTGATTCCAAGGCATATCATATAATGATAATGATGTGTATGAGATTGCGCAAAGGCTGAACGTTCGCTCCTCATTAAATCAGATGCGCAACCAATTTTTTTATTTGCAATATTTTTTAGAAAAGAGAAAAATATTTGAATAAGACTCTGTAAATAATATTTTCTTTGTGGTGGATGGACAAGGGATAAGCGTATTAGTATCAGAAGCTTGAGGGAATAAGTATCGCTTACCAAGCTTTCGAAGGGTATGTATATTAATCTTTCGTTTCCCAATGGTAACATTTGTATCGGATTAACAATGGAATCATGAAAAAATCGCACAAAGATTTTTTAAGGGATAGGGCATTATTAACGGTTATATCAGCGATTGGGATATTAGCCTTCGAATTGGACAGAAGCTTTTTCCACTAATTATTTATTTATAAGGATACCGGTACAATAAGGATAAAATATAGTCCATTGCTATCGCTGGAATGATTATGGTGTTTTTGAGCTGAAGCCTAATCCATCCGATGAAGAATTTCTTACACCGGTTACGGGAATATATAAAAGTGAAGGATATTATTTGGGAAACCCTATTCGCTACCGGTTATATCATAGGGTTGCGGAAGAGGTGAAACTTGGCTCCAGAGAAGTAACTCAGCTGTGTTCTGTTTTGCTGGTCGACCTGCCAGTTATTTTTACATCTGTTTAATCAAAAACAACAACTAGAAATATATAGAAAATACATGATGAAATATTTAAAGTTTATTCCAGTACTCCTTCTAATGTTTTGTGTCTGCTTTCAATATCAGTCGGAAGCGCAAACAATACCCAAAGAACGGCTCATTGCTTTAACTCCGGAGTGGGAGGGGGAACGCTTTGATGACGGCCGTCCCCGGGTGCCCGACAGTATTCTTGAACGTATGGAGCACGTCACGATTGAAGAAGCGTGGGGTATTATTCGGGAAGAAGGCTACCATAACCAGTTTGAGGGTGGTAAATGGGAGATTCTGCATCCAGAAGAACCCATTGTGGGCAGGGCTTTGACGGCGACCTATACGCCGGCGCGTCCTGCGGTACAGAAGCAAATTGTAGACCAGGGCGAAGAGGCAGGGCGTTCAGGTCCGCCTAATACCTGGCCTATCGATATGCTTGAAAAGGGGGATGTCTATATCGCGGACGGCTATGGCAAGGTGAAGGATGGTACGCTGATTGGGGATCGGCTGGGAAATACTATTTACGCGAATTCCGGCAATGGAGTGGTTTTTCACGGTTCCTCCAGGGATCGGGAAGGGCTGTCAGAAATTGAAGGCTTTAATGCTTTTGTTCGCGCCTGGCATCCCTCATTTATACAGGAAATGATGCTAATTGGATTGAATACGCCCACGCGCATCGGTTCTGTTACGGTTATGCCGGGCGATGTGGTATTGGCCAAGAAAGAAGGGGTTATTTTTATTCCTGCACACTTGGCAGAGAAAGTGGTCGATCAGTCTGAGGTTATTCGAACCCAGGATACTTTCGCACACCAGCGGGTCCGCGAAGGGACATATACTGCTGGGCAAATGGATACCGAGTGGACGGATGCTATCGAGGAGAATTTTGAAAACTGGGTAGAAGAAAATACCCAATACCTAAAAGAAGAGATAGGTATTAGTCAGGTGACAATAGATAGCATACTAGACGACTAATGACTTAATACGCTACAAAATTTATTATAACCATAAGGGGATATAGAGATATAGGATTATGAAAAAAAATAATAAATCAGATAAAAAAGGAACTGATCGACGTGACTTTTTAAAGAAGGCCGGAATGGGAGGGCTTGGACTTGGTTCCCTGCTGATGGCTCCTTATCGAAACCAGATTGAACATGCGACTTCCAGGGTTAACCGGAACTCGGCTCCCTCAGATTTGGAGATTACGGATATGCGTATTGCCGAGATTGATGGTATTCCTTTTCGAACTCCCATCATTCGCATCGATACCAACCAGGGAATATCGGGATTCGGTGAAGTGCGGGATGCTGGTGATCCTCGCTATGCGTTGATGTTAAAAAGCAGAATATTAGGCAAAAATCCCTGTAATGTTGAAAAGATATTTAAAATTATCCGTCAATTTGGCCATCATGGACGCCAGGGGGGCGGGGTTTCCGGAGTAGAAACAGCTCTGTGGGACCTCACAGGAAAAGCCTATGGCGTACCGGTATACCAGCTATTGGGCGGAAAATATCGTGATCGGGTGCGTCTTTATGCCGATACAGCAGGGGCGGATGATCCCCATATTTTTGCTAAACGGATGCAAAAAACGCGTGTGGATAAAGGATATACCGCTTTAAAGATGGACATCGGTATTGGCTTAGTGGCTGATATTCCCGGAACATTAACCAATACGCATGCCCATGCACCGGTAGGTAGTCGCGATCTTCAAAGTCAGTATTCTGGCACGCCCGGAGAATACGGCCAAATTGATCATCCATTCACGCGTGTTCAGATTACGGAAAAAGGACTTGATGCCCTTGAGGAGTACGTCAAGGTAATGCGCGATACCATTGGCTATGAAATTCCTCTGGGGATCGATCATACCGGTCATTTTGATGTGGATGAAGCCATCAAGCTGGCCCGCCGTCTGGAACCCTATACGCTGGCTTATCTGGAAGATACGATTGCCTGGCAGTGGATTGATAAATGGAAGGAAATTACGAATTCAACTACTACTCCAACTATGACCGGCGAAGATATTTTTGGCCTTGAAGGAGGATTTAAGGAAATAATCGACAAACAGGCTGTAAATATGGTTCATCCTGATCTGGGATCAGCTGGCGGAATATTAGAAACAAAGCGTATTGGGGATTACGCCGAACAGGGCGGATTGGCAATGTATCTGCATTATGCGGGATCTCCTATCGGATTCTTTGCTTCGGTCCATGCAGCAGCGGCTACTCAGAATTTTGTAGCCCTCGAGCATCACTCTGTTGAAAACGACAACTGGTACAGCCTTATATCGGATGATACCGTTGTGTTTGATGAAGGTTATGTACCGGTACCGGAAAAACCGGGACTGGGTTTCGAGCTTAATATGGAAGCTATTAAAGAGAATCTGACCGATGAATCAGGATTCTTTGAACCTACTCCGGAATGGAACGAAGCCCGGTCGTGGGATAGGCTATGGAGTTAACCTTAACCAGATATTTGATCCGTGTTTTTTAAAATGAGCTATGAGATCGGATAAACGGTAAAAATTATATCGGTCCATCGGGACTCAATCCTTAATAATCTGCATAAAAAATTAAAGATATAAACTCACGTATTGATGAAGAATATATATAAAGTACTTCTGTATCTAAGTCTCGGCTGCTTTATCTCATTATTATTGTTGTATCTGTTGGGTTATGGTGCCGGAGCGATAGGGCCGCTTATGGTATTCATGTTTGTGTCTCTGGCACTGGGGGTTCGGGGAACGGATACCTTATTTAAGTCCTTTGCCTTCTCCATATGGATTTTTGCATCTGTTACTTTTGCCATGTTTTATCCGGGACTTATTGTGGAGGTCGGCGGTTTTGATACCAGTCAGCTCATCGTACCGCTTATTCAGCTCATTATGTTTGGCATGGGTACCCAGCTGAGCCTGCAAGATTTTGCTGGGGTCTTAAAGAAGCCACGCGGTGTACTGGTGGGACTGGTTTGTCAATTTTCCATCATGCCCATAGTAGGTATTAGCCTGGCATTGGCGTTTAATTTTCCGGCTGAAATTGCCGCCGGTGTTGTACTTATTGGCTCGTGTCCTGGTGGGGTAGCTTCTAACGTAATGGCCTTTATAGCGGAGGCCGATCTGGCCCTGTCGATTACTCTAACAGCCGTGGCAACGATGGTTTCCCCGTTTATGACTCCTTTCCTTATGCAGTTACTGGCTGGTCAGTTTGTGCCAATTGATGCTTTTGGGATGATGCTCAGCATTTTAAATATGATTATCCTGCCCATTGTAGTAGGATTGTTGTTTAATCATTTCTTGCACGGTAAAGCCAAATGGCTGGACGATATTATGCCGGTGGTTTCAATGGTCGGTATTGCGGTGATTATTACGGTCATTACCGCTGCAGGCCGTGATTCACTGGTCGCCATAGGCATGTTGCTGGTATTAGCGGCAATCATACACAATGCTGCCGGTTATTTATTTGGCTATTGGGGTGCCAGGTTAATGGGTATGGATGAAAAATCCTGTCGGACTATTGCCTTTGAGGTTGGAATGCAAAATGGGGGTATGGCTTCGGGACTCGCTGCAGAAATGGGTAAGATAGCGACCGTAGGTCTGGCTCCGGCTGTCTTTGGTCCGTGGATGAATGTTTCGGGTTCCACACTGGCTAACTGGTGGCGCCGTAAGGCACTAAAAGAAGAAGATACGGAAAAGGCCAATGTTAGTGCAGCCGGCATCCAGCAGCAGGCAAATGAAATAAATAGCTAGCCGGTGATTTGGTAGCTAAGAATTTAATTCAGAGAGTATCGATATTATGAAGGATAAAAAGAAAGGAAATAGCCGTAGAAACTTTCTCAAAAATATGGGGATAGGGGGGCTAAGTATGGCTGGGATGTCGATGCCATTCATAGGAGATCAGGTAGCATACGCGACGCAAAACGTAAAACGAAATTCCAGTCCTTCTGATCTGAAAATTACGGATCTCCGGGTAACCCGTGTACTTAGAACGCCCATTATAAGAATTTATACGAATCAGGATATAGTCGGACACGGAGATGTGCGGGATATTGGAGACTATCGCTATGCCCTGATGCTTAAAAGTCGGATCTTGGGTGAAAATCCTTGCAATGTTGAGAAGCTATTTAAGTTGATCAGCCAATTTGGTCACCACGGTCGTCAGGGTGGTGGGGTTTCGGGCGTAGAAACAGCACTGTGGGATCTGGCCGGAAAAGCTTACGGCGTACCGGTATATCAGTTACTGGGTGGCAAATATCGGGATAAAGTTCGTATCTACTGCGATACGACCATGTCCCAGGATCCCCAGGAGTACGCCCGTCGCATGCAGGAACGGGTTGATGCAGGTTACACTTCTCTGAAAATGGATATAGGAATTAACCTGATTGAAGATGTAGAAGGTGCACTCGTCAATGCGGAATTCTGGAAGAACCAGCCGGGTGGACTAAGCGGATGGAACAGCATACCCGGGAGTTATGCAAACACCGAACATCCCTTTACCCGGGTTCAGGTAACTGAGAAGGGGATAGATAAACTGATGGAATACATTGATGTCATGCGCTCAAAAATTGGTTATGAAATCCCTATGGGTACAGATCATTGGGGACATTTTGGAGTAAATGAAGCTATAAAACTGGCACGCGCCGCCGAGCCTTATAACTTGGCCTATATGGAAGATCTTATTCCATGGACCTACACCGACCAATGGCGGAAAATAACCGAATCAACAACGACTCCTACTCAGACCGGCGAAGATATTTATATGCTCAATGGGGGTTTTAAAGAGCTCATTGATAAGCAGGCGGTTAATGTCATTCATCCAGATCCCGTTGGTTGCGGAGGATTATTAGAGACCAAGAAAATAGGAGACTATGCTCAGCAGCATGGTATCCCGATGCAGCTGCATCATGCATCCTCACCGGTCTCATTTTTTGGAGCCGTTCATGCCGCTGCTGCTACCGAAAATTTTCTCTGGCTGGAGCATCACTTTGTGGATACCCCTTGGTATGATGACTTGGTAACAGGCATAGAAAAGCCGATTGTGCAGGATGGATACGTTCCCGTTCCTGAAAAACCGGGTATAGGTGTTGAACTAAACGAAGAGGTGGTTAAAGAACACATGGATCCTGAAATCGGATTTTTTGAACCCACCCCGGAATGGGACGAATCACAATCATGGGATCGTTTGTGGAGTTAAGTTTCAAATACAATAGAACAGACTGGGTATCTGAGTTATTTCAGATAGTCGATTTGGCTAGAGCCTCTAAATAAAAAATTCAGATTTTAAGGGATATTTATGGTAAGAGATCAATGGAGGAGAATTATGTTAACTGGATTAAACTTGGTACTGGTCACAATATTGGTAGCCAGCTGCCAGAGCCAAGAGACAGAAGAGGAGGCAAGTGATGACGTTCAGTATGCAAATATTGCGGCAGAGATTGATAGTGTGCTGACTGATCAGTATCAGCTATGGTATCCCCGAACAGTTGATGAGGAGTATGGCGGTTTCCTGAGTCGCTTTACCAACGATTGGCAGCCCGAGGGCCCGCAGGATAAATTTATTGTTACACAGGCGCGACATGTTTGGGCCAGTTCCAAAATTGCGAAAACGGATAAAAACCACTCGGGAATGGAAAAGTATGGCAAGCACGGCTATCAATTTCTTAAGGATGTGATGTGGGATCGGGAGCATGGAGGGTTTTATGAGATGGTCAGCCGTGAGGGAGAAGTCATAACAGAAGAAGATGGAAGTATCCGGAAGCAACTTTACGGCAATGCTTTCGCCATTTATGGACTCGCTTCCTATAATCAGCTCTCGAAAAATGAAGAAGCATTGCATTTAGCGCAGGAAGCTTTCCAATGGTTGGAAGAGGGAGCATATGATACCAAACACGGCGGGTATTTTAATGATCTCAACCGCAAGGGTCAGCCCATTGATTCCTCCTTCCCCAAGGATTATAACAGCAGCATTCATATGTTAGAAGCGTTGGCGGAACTGCACCAGGTATGGCCGGACAGTTTGGTTCGGGAGCGGCTCCATGAAATGTTCCGGATTGTGCGGGACACAATTGTGACCGATAAAGGATATATGAACCTTTACTTTGCGGAGGATTGGTTGCCCATTGTTTACCAAGACTCTTCCAGAGAGGTACAGAAAGAAAACCTGGATGTAGACCATATTACTTTTGGACACGATATCGAAACAGCCTTTCTGCTTCTGGAAGCCGCACATTCTCTGGACTTTAGTGTCGATTCAACGCTGTCGCTTGCCAAGAAGATGGTCGATCATACCATTGATCACGGATGGGACGAAGAGGACGGCGGGATATACGATTACGGCTACTATTTTCAGGGAGACGATTCACTAACGGTAACCCAGACATCAAAAGAGTGGTGGTCGCAGGCCGAGGCCTTGCACTCTTTGCTCATTATGGCCCGGTATTTCCCCGATGATCCTCGGAATTACTTTGATCGGTTTACAAGGCAATGGGAATATATTAAACAGTATATGCTTGATTCGGAACATGGCGGATGGTACAGAAGTGGCATTGATGAAGATCCGGAGGCGGCAGAATCAACAAAAGCTTCCATATGGAAAGGGAATTATCATACAGTGAGATCTCTGCTCAGATCCAGAGATCTTCTCAGGGAAATGAATCAGCATTAGGGAATATCCGGTAGGAAATGGATGGTATACAGATAAATTATTGTAAGTGTATGTTTTTGGGGCGGTATTGGAGCTGCATTTTAATGATTGTTGTTTTCGTTGGCTGCCAGTCTGCGCAGGAACGCAATGACTGGGAAGCGTATAAGGTGGATTCCAAAAGCAGCAGTTTTTTCACTGGAACAAATAAATAAAGAAAAGATAGATTAGCTGGAAATTGGCTGTACTTACCGTAATGATGATTTATGCAGATTAAGATCTGCCTACTCCACCTAACCTGGTTGTTTGAGAGAACAGAGGTAAAGAGACTGTCAAACAATTGGATATATCCGTTAATACCGTGGATACACAAATATGCAGGGCATTGAAGACTTTGCGCGATAAGTTTTCATCCTTCCTTTAAAGCCTCTTTTCAAACAATTATGTTAGGGTAAGTTAAGTAGCTCCTGGAAGATCTGAATGATAGAAAAAATGGTAAAAGGGAAGGATAAAAAAAATAGCAGCCATCCTTTCACAGAGTGGCTGCTATATATCATCTACAGACGGCTATTACCCCATTTGTACTTCTAATGTAATTGTCAGGTATATAGCAGTCAATAGCTATAAATAAGTATTTTTGATACGTATAATTACGTAGATAGCTTATACTCATGCTGAAACCAGTTTATTCTTAAGAGCAAAGCGAACTAAATCAGCGATATTTTTTAATTCCAGCTTCTCCATAAGGTTCGATCGATGAGTATCAACGGTGCGGGGACTAATGTAAAGCTCTTTTGCAATCTCTTTGCTGGTCATTCCCTGGACGATAAGCTCAAGGATTTCCCGCTCACGCTTTGTTAGGTCGGTTTCTACTTTGGGCGGGGAAATTTCCTCCTTATTTAAAAATGATTCAGTAATCATGTCAGAGATCGGTGGACTAAATACGCGCTGGCCCCTCATTATAGCGCGTATGCCGTGCAGTATATCCGATTTATCGGTGTCTTTAAGAAGATATCCATCAACCCCGGCCTCAAGGACATCAGCCAGTTTTTGGCGGTCGATATGCATGGAGAGGATCAGTATTTTGACATCCGGATCAAGGCTGCGAATAATGCCGGCCGTTTCAATGCCATCTTTGTCAGGCATGCCAATATCAAGCAAGCATACATCGGGCTGGGTTTGCTCGAACAACTTAAGACATTCTTCACCGGTGGA
Source organism: Fodinibius salicampi (assembly GCF_039545095.1). Classification (NCBI taxonomy): domain Bacteria; kingdom Pseudomonadati; phylum Balneolota; class Balneolia; order Balneolales; family Balneolaceae; genus Fodinibius; species Fodinibius salicampi. The sequence continues at coordinate 48,443 of NZ_BAABRS010000004.1, forward strand.
TGCTTCCCCCACAACGGTAATATCTTCAGCGGAAGATAGATAAGTACTTATGCCAAAACGGACGATCTCGTGATCTTCCGCAATAAGGATAGAAATTGGAGCCATGGAGAACTCTCGCTTTAGATGATACCAACTTGAACATTATTTATTTAATAAAGTAACTAAACTGGTGCAGTAAGAGAAGCGTTAAAAGATGAAATTATTCTAATATTGTGAAATTTGAAGATCAGTAAGCGATTGGTCTTCATAATACTTATTTTCCAAGCTTCTTAATGAGATCATAAATTTAGCAAAAGGTAGAGTTTTACTTATGGCGTGGAGACGAACCCACAACTGTGGAGAATTGGGAATTGAAAATACCGGCGAAGAAGTTGTTTTAAATGGATGGGTTGATACCCGTCGCGATTTGGGAGGTGTAATATTTATTGATCTGCGGGATCGATATGGCATCACACAAATTGTATTTAATGAAGTGGATAAGAAGCTCCACGAAAAGGCTGAGCAGCTGCGCACTGAATATGTTATTGGTATTAAAGGTGTGGTTGATAAGCGGGATGACGAAAATGTTAATCCCGATCTTGATACGGGAGATATCGAAATTATCGTTAAGGAATTAGAAATTTATTCAAAGGCGGAAACCACTCCTTTTGAGATAAAGGAAGATATTGAAACCGGGGAAGAGATAAGGCTAAAATACCGTTACCTGGATTTACGGCGGCCCGATATTCAGCAAAATATGATTCTCCGCTCTGATTTTTATCAGACAGTTCGATCATATTATCACCAACACAATTTTGTGGAGGTGGAGACCCCCGTATTGATGAAAAGCACTCCCGAAGGCGCACGTGATTACCTGGTGCCCAGCCGGGTCAATGCCGGGAAATTCTTTGCGCTTCCCCAGAGTCCCCAGACCTATAAGCAGTTATTGATGGTTTCAGGCTTTGATCGCTATTTCCAAATTGTAAAGTGTTTTCGCGATGAGGATCTCCGGGCAGATCGCCAGCCAGAATTTACCCAGATTGATGTGGAAATGTCTTTCGTCAATGAGGAAGACATTATGGAATCGACTGAGCAGATGATGACAAAGCTGATGAAGGAAACGATTGGACGGGATGTTGCCCCTCCTTTTGAGCGCATGACGTATAAGGAAGCGATGAAAACGTACGGCACAGACAAGCCGGATACACGTTTTGGACTGGAATTTGCAGACTTTTCGGAGCTGGTTAAGGATTCAGAGTTTAATATATTTTCCAATACGGTACAGGAAGGCGGAGCGGTATTGGGTATTACCGTACCCGGACAGGGTGAGATGGGGCGCGGCGCCATTGATCGCCTTACAGAACGTGTAAAAGAAGAAACGGGAGCCGGGGGGCTTATTTATATTAAGTTGAATGAGGAGGATGGCGTTAAGTGCAGTGTCGAAAAGTTCCTTAAAGAGGAGACTGTTGATGCAATGGTGCAGAAGGCCGAGGCGGAGATGGGGGACTTGGTGTTAATTTTAGCGGGTCCCGCCCCCGATGTTTATACGCAAATGAGTAAATTGCGGCTCATGATGGGAAAAGAACATAACCTTATTGATGAAGATGCTTTTAATTTTTTGTGGGTAACGGATTTTCCGCTTGTTGAATGGAGTCGCGAGGACCAGCGGTATCATGCTCTGCATCATCCTTTTACTTCGCCTAAGCAAGAAGATCTTGGCAAGCTGGATGATGATCCTACCGAGGTACGCTCTAGGGCGTATGATTTAGTGCTTAACGGTTATGAAATTGGTGGTGGTTCTATTCGTATCCACGATCGAGAATTACAGAAACGGATGTTTGAATTATTGGGAATTGGAGCAGAAGAGGCCCAGGAGCGATTTGGTTTTCTGCTGGATGCCTTTAAATATGGAGCTCCCCCCCATGGCGGCATTGCACTGGGCGTTGATCGTATTATTATGATTCTGGCCGGAGGAAACAGTCTCAGGGATGTAATTGCCTTTCCAAAAAATCAGAAAGCCCAAAGTACCATGGATAACAGCCCTGATTATGTTGACCAGGAGCAGCTGGATGAGCTGCATATTCGCCTGAAACGTGGGGTAGGTCCGGAAGAAAAGTAAGTGAAAACTAAATTTTAAAGTATAGTTATATTGAAAACCTTAGGTATTGACGGCTGTAGAGCGGGATGGATTGCTATTTCACTGGATGAGGAACATGCAGGTTATTGGTTGGTGGAATCAGATAAGCAGCTCGAAGAGTTTCTGGTAGAGTACGATCGTATTTTTATTGATGTGCCGATAGGCCTCACCAGAGAATCCTATGAGCGGGAATGTGATCGTCAATTGAGGGAAGTGTTGGGGCCGGACTATCAATCCAGCGTCTTTAGTCCACCTATTCGTCCGGCACTGCATGCTCCCACCTATGCCGAGGCTTCTATGACGAGTTACGAGATAACCGGTAAAAAGGTAACCATCCAGGCTTGGAATATTACGCCTAACATTAAGACTATTGACCGGTTTTTGCAGGAAAAGGAGGAATTGCGTGAAAAGATATTTGAGAGTCATCCGGAACTCCTCTTCCAAAAATTAAATGGCGGTAATAGCATTCTTCAGAAAAAAGCTACTAAAAAAGGATTACGGCATCGGTTAGGTCTTTTGAAGGAAAAAAGTAAGTTTGCCGATGATTTTTTCCGGGATATCAAGGAAGAGTACCGGCGCAATCAGGTTGACGAAGATGATATTGTAGATGCCATGGTATTGGCCCTGTATGCAGGCTATTCGATCGAAGAAGATATTAAAACGCTGCCGGAAGATCCCCCTACTGATGAAACCGATCTACCAATGGCTATTCATTATGTCTGATTCTTTTAATCTTCTTCTTTGAGAAGACTGTGATACTTGGTACCGGTCTTATAGACTCGGTTCACTCCATTAAAAGCTGCAATTCGGTATGCCTCGCTTAACGTCGGGTAGTTCATTACCTGCTGGATAAAGTAACGTACATCTCCGTCAAAGGCGATTACGGACTGTCCCAGATGGATGAGATTGGCCGCCTCATCACCCAGAATATGAACCCCCAATAGTTTCAGAGAGTTAGTATCAAACACTAGTTTGAGCAAGCCTTCATCGTGGTTGGTCATATTGCTTTTTGCAATATTTTTAAAGTAAGCGCGTCCCACGGTAACATCAAAGCCTTTTTCCTTTGCTTGCTGTTCTGAGAGACCAATATTGGAAATCTCTGGAATAGAATAGATCCCATAGGGGATTTGCTCCGGTACTTCCAGGGTAGGTATGCCAAACATATTGCAGGCGGCCAGTCGTCCTTGTGAAAAAGAAGCTGAAGCCAGTCTTGGAAAACCTACAATATCCCCGGCAGCATAAATACTGTCAATATTCGTTTTAAATGTTTCATTTACAGCCACAAAGTTTTTTTCATCTGTAGCAACCCCAACATCTTCCAGTCCAATATCATGAACATTGGGTTGGCGACTTCCTATATATAGCACATGTTCGGTTTCAAGAACCTGAAGCCTGTCATCTCCGTTATTGGCCCTGTATTTTACTTCTGTATTATTTAACAGGGGATTAAATTCTACTTCCTGTACGGAGATGTTATCTTTAACCGTAATACCCTTTTTATTAAGAGATTTTTGCAGGTGTTCTTTAATTTCTTCATCCAGAAAGGAGAGATAATCTGTTCGCTCGCAAAGCAATGTTACCCGGGTTCCAAGGGAAGCAAAAATCGTGGCATACTCAAAAGCATTAACGCTGGAACCTACTACAGCTAATCGGCGCGGTATGTGGGTGAGGTCGAGGATCGATTTGTAATCCAGTATTTTATCATGGTCAATGGAAAAAGTCTCTGGCTGGGAAGGGGTGCTGCCCGTGCACAGAAGAATATAATCAGCGGTGTAGGTTTCGGTCGTCCCATAATGCGTAACGACATCAACAGTATGCTCATCTTTTAGCCGGCCCATTCCGCGAGCTACATCCACATTGTTTTTAATGAGATCATTTTTAACCTTCTGATTTTCTTTTTCTAATATTTGTTGCTTGTATTGCAGCAAATCAGCCATTTTAAAGCGCTCGTAAGGTTTTTTTGCTTCGTCATCCCCAAACTGTTCATTAAATTCCAAAATGGTTTTAGCAGCTTCACGAAGCGATTTACTTGGTACCGTTCCAGTATTAATCCAGGTCCCGCCCAAATGTTCTTCGTGGGATTCAACCACTAGAACCTGCTGATCAAACTTCGAACTTTGCATGGCACACGAAAAACCAGCCGGCCCGCTGCCAATAATTATAACATTGTAATCTCGACTCATAATAATGTTTTATTATCCTAAATAATGCTTTGTGACAAGAAAAGTAAAATAGAGGAATTTGCGAAGGAATTCTCCATTTTTAATGGTTGTTTTAAAAACATTTAAAATTGGAACGAAAAAGCCGTTACTTTTGATTGAAAACTGTACAGATTAAATGCTAAATTTAATATTTTAATCTGTTTACAGTTATTATTTTTTGTCGTCACATTATTTTTAATTTAAAAATTTAAAACCATAATAATTATGGCTTACGAATTACCGGATTTACCATACGACTATGATGCGCTTGAACCACATATTGATGAGCGTACTATGAAAATTCACCACACGAAACATCACCAGGGATATACCAATAAGGTGAATGCAGCACTGGATGGGCATAAGTTTGCTGATCTTCCAATTGAGAGTGTCCTCCAACGAATTAATGAAGTGCCTGAAGATATTCGCCAGTCAGTCATTAATAATGGTGGTGGATATGCTAACCATAAGCTCTTTTGGACGATTCTTTCCCCAAATGGCGGTGGTGAAGCTACCGGAGATATAGCTGATGCTATTGACGAAGAGTTTGGAAGCTTCGCTGATTTCAAAGAAGAATTCAGTAATGCAGCAACCGGACAGTTTGGTTCTGGTTGGGGTTGGCTGTGCGTGAAATCTGACGGTAGTCTTGAAGTACTATCCACTGCTAACCAAAATAGCCCCTATATGAACGGATTAACCCCGATCTTAGGACTTGATGTTTGGGAACATGCATACTACCTGCACTACCAGAATAAGCGTGGTGATTACGTGGAAAGTTTCTGGAATCTGGTTAATTGGGACCAGGTAAATGAATATTATGCGGATGCTACCTAATTAAAGGTGGATTCGAAGAAGATCATTAAAGGAGAAGGCGTTTCGTTTACGACGGAACGCTTTTCTTCTTTAATACTTCATAATAGCATTATATTTTATACTTACATAAAAGCTGAAATAAACAAAAACTCTATTATGCAATTTGGATTAGGAACAGGCCCCGATGTTTCATGGATGCGTGAAGAACTTACGGATTTGGGAATTGAAGAACTGAAGACCGTTGATGATGTTGACCGTGCGATGGACGAGTATAAGGAAGGCACAATGTTAATGGTCATAAACTCGGTTTGTGGCTGTGCAGCAGGTAATGCACGTCCAGCAGTTGAAATAGCGCTAAATGAATCGGATGCCAAGCCGGATCATAAAGTTACGGTATTTGCAGGGCAGGATAAGGAGGCAACGGCTAGAGCCCGTGAATACTTTAGTGAATATCCTCCATCTTCACCGGCATTTGCCTATTTTAAGGACGGAGAAATTAAAGCAATGATTCCGCGCCATCGTATTGAAGGTCGAACAAAAGTGGAGATCGCTGATGACCTAAAGATGGTATTTGAAGCATTTGAAGGGGAAGAAGAGGTTTCTGAATAAGTAAGTAAGACCGACTTTTCTTCTTACAATACAGACTTATTTTTAATATTAAAGGCCGATGAAAAATCATCGGCCTTTTTAAGTTATCGAGTCTAGTAATTTTATAAAACTGGAGCGTAGCAAAACAGGACAACTATGTAAATTTTCGCCGTCCGTATCCTAATTAGTGGGTTCTTGCTGCATTTCCCCGAGTACCCGCTGCGTTATTTCCTTACTGCGACGAGTATCTACCTGGGCTTTTAGCTTAGTCAGAATGTTATAAAGTCCGATATGGACTTTGGTGCTGTAGATAAAATTTTTATCACCGCGGGGCTCATTCATGATGGGCATTTCTTTGGCATAACGGTTTATCCGCTGTTGAAAGGAGGGATCTCCGAAATCAAATTCATCATCCAGGTAGGGCATGGCAAAGGTATGGCCATAATTTTTGCAGAACTGGAAGAACTGTTCCTCCTTCTTGGGGTTGTCGGGATTCTCCTTGATGATGTCCAATCGTTTGTATAGCTGTCGGATATCTTGCTCGTCCCCATTGATGAGGACGGGCAAAAGCTGCATATAGTTTTGAGTAAACTCTTCATCAAATTTCTTAACACATCCGAAATCGATGACGCCCAGGCGGTTGTCATCCCGGAAAAAGAAATTTCCCGGATGCGTATCGGCGTGGATAAAATTTCGTTGTTCTACCTGGTTATGGAAAAAATCCCAAAGTAACTGTCCAAAATGGTTTCGTTTTTCCTGAGAGGGATCGGTAGCCAGAAATTCTTTCAGGTGACGCCCCTCTATATAGGTCATGGTCAGCACTTTTGGAGAGGAATAGTCTTTAATCCACTGGGGAGTAATTACCTGTTCACCGGCAAAACGGTCGTAAAAGTATTCAATATATTGGCCCTCTTGCAGGTAGTCTGTCTCTTCCATCAATGTGGATTCTACCTCCTCAAAGTAGTCATCCAGGTTTGCACCCCGCTTTGTAAGTCGATTCATTAGCGATTTAGCCATTGCCAGGTCGGAATGGATGGTATTCCGTACGTTTGGATACTGGATCTTGATCGCTACTTTTTGTCCGTTTTTTAATTCGGCCGCGTGTACTTGTCCGATTGATGCTGCGGCAATAGCTTCGGGGTCAAAGTTGTGAAACAGTTTTTCGGGATAGCCCCCGAGTTCTTTTTTTATGATAGAGCGAGCCAGCGCTTTATTTATAGGGGGCACGCTGTATTGAGCTTCACTCATCACTTCGGAAAACTCATTAGGGAGGATCCCTTCATCCATACTGAGTGATTGGGCGATTTTTAAAGCAGTGCCCCGGAGCTTAGAAAATTCATTAAAAACCTGCCGGGCATTTTCGGAATGGAACTGACGTCCCTCTTCTTCGGTTTCTTTTTTTCCTACTGATTTTTTTAAATATCGTTTCGCATAGTTTGTGCCTACTTTTAGGCCTGTCTTGGCAAATATTTTGCCTCTTTCAAATTTTGAAGATGGAAAGTCGTTACTCATAAATTATCGTATTTCAATTTTGGATAGGAGTTCACGAACACCCGGAATCTGCTGTATAAATGTTTCTTTGTTGGTATAGATAAATTTACCGAGTTCAAATCCCTGGTCGAGAACCCTGTTATATAAAAGCTCTTGCAGAAAGTTCGTAAGCTTATCAGTGAGTTGCATGGTCAGTTCGTGTCCTTCGCTGGTGTCGGAGAGCCGAAAACGTATCAGCTCAAGATATTGCCGGCGAAGAAAAGCGTAAAAATAGTGGTTTAAAATAGTTGTAGAACTGACAGATAGATTGTTGTCATCTTCTAAGAAATCTACCATGAGGGTTTCTACTTCTTTTTCAAAATCTGTCTTTGCGTAGGAACATAGAATCAGTGATTTAAATGTACGCTCAACGAAGGCCTCTTTTTCATCCAGTATGTCGAAGGTAGTATATGCAAAGTTTGATAGTTTTTCCCCAATGGTATAGGAATCAAAGTGTTCAATTTCATCAATCATCAGGCGATAACGGAATACAATAGTCGTATAGTAAAACTGTAGAATCGCCTGCTTGTTGGGAAAGTAGTTGAATACCTCAGCGGGTGTAATACCCACCTTCTGTGCAGCATCTTTTATGTTAAAGTGGTTGTCGCCTTCTACATATAGATCGGCCGCAGCCTCAGCAATCGCAAACTTTATTTCAACGGTTTCAGAATTTATGGTAGTCATAATAAATATGCGTATTAAATGTATTTATGGATGGCATGTGAAACTACGCCCCATATTTCAAAATCATGGGCTTTTGTAATCCGGGTTGCATTTTCTAGATTGCCATCCGTTGAAATATAAACGTCATTTCTTTTCTTCAGTAGTTTCCGCACGACCATTTCTCCTTCCAGGATTGCTTCGATTAAATGGGTATCTACAGCATTTATGGAACGATCAACAACTAAAATATCGTCTTAAAAGATACCGATATCATTGAGACCATTTCCCATTACACGTATAAAAACGTAGCGGCGGGCCGTTTAATTATGTACTCATCCAGCGAAAGAGATTTCTCAAAGTGGTCGCGGCCCGAGGGGGAAATCCCGTTTCTGTATGAAACCAATTTTCGTCTTTCTGAGGTTTACGGTCAATGTTGCCGGAACGTATATCGGTAATCCTGAAATCTTCCATAAATCTATGCTTAGTTACTTATGTTTGTTAAACAAGTAAATGATGATATTACATTCCGCATTGCTGAAAGAATCCCGGAATAATTGCAATATGTACTCAAATAACAATGACTATAGGATAGTGCTGACATCCGGGTCCATTACAGAAAGAAAGCAAGCAAGTCCTAAAACCAGTTTACCGGTTGTCATTGTCAATCTGCTGGAGTAGGATATCTACTGCGCGTATTAGTTGAGTATCCTCTTTGCTTCGGTAATCCGGTGGATTAATGACCTCTATATCGGGCACAGCGGGACCGTGCTCCATGTTTTGATCCGTAGCCTTGACAAACCATCCGCGGAAGGGCAGCCGGATATAGGAATCTCCCATAAGTCCTGCACCACCAGTTGATATGACAGCACCGAAAGTCGGCTCCCCAACCAGGGTTCCCAGGTTTAATTGTTTGTAGGCATGGGAGAATATTTCAGCGTTGGAATAACTGTTCTGATTGGCCAATGTAATAGAATGGCGGGTCCAGCTTGAAAGAGGTAAACGTTCGCCAAAGGGATAGTGGTCCCGGAATTCAGTTTTTCTCTGACTTAAATTGTTGGTTGCTCCCCGGGGAATGGTGTACGCGTGTTGGCGATAGTTAAGCACCGTCAGAAGGTAGTCAGTGGTCCATCCGCCACCATTATAGCGAACATCAATTACAATGCCTTCTTTTCCCTCACCGGCGGCAACCAGCTCGCGTTCGAAACGTTCAAAGCTTGGCCAGTTCATCCCCTGGATGTGGATATATCCCAGGCGGCTATTGGAATACTGTTCCGTCAGTTCTTTGCGTTTTTCTATCCATTCTTTGTAGAGTTCATCGCTGAGATTCCCGGTTGGCTCGATTGTAATTTCGCGTTGCTCTCCTTTCGTATTTTCGACCGTCAAGAGTATAGGTGTGTCAACTTTATCGGTAAGTAGCTGATAGAAATTGTCTGTTTGGGCAACCGGTTGGTCATCTATATGCGTAATTACTTCTCCGACATGAAGTTTGCTCACTTCTCGATCAGCGGGAGAATTGGAAACAACACGATCAATTTTCGCACCTTTTTCCACGGGAGTTACTTCCACACCGAGCAGTCCGGTGCGAATACTTTGTGTTTCGGCACGTTCGGAGCCATAGAATCCCATGTGACTGGCATTGAGTTCGCCCAGCATCATGTTAATGACATCTTCAAAATCCCGGTCGGATGAGGCCTGCATAGCCCATGGCTTGTAATGGTCGTGAAGCTGATCCCAGTTTTTTCCATGAAAATCCGGGTCATAGAAACCGTTGTCAATCGTGCGCCAGGCCTCTTCAAAAATCTGCTCATGCTGTTTAGAGTGATTAATAGTCATCTTAGCCTGGAAGGGGAACTGCTCAAGGCGATCTTCATCCAGATTATAGCGACTAATGGTACCTCCGTCCCGTCTCAGGTAGAGGGCATTAAGATCAATGTTCAGGCGGACGTCGCGGGGATTGATATCCCCATCGGTTAAAGCTTTTCTTTCACTTCCGTCCCATGTTACCTGGTATAAATCCTGATCGGCATTGTATTCCCGGCGACTGTCGCGATTGGTTACAAAGTAGAAGGTCTGTCCATCCTCCGATATAGCGATGTCTGATTCGTTGCCCGGAAGAGAAGTAACCTGCTGTAATCGTTTATAAATGTTGTCAAAATCAATTTCTACGTTTACATTTGCCGTATCTTCCGGGGTGACTTCCTTAGGTTTCTGGCTTTTTCCCCATTCCAGCTCCGTGCGCTGCCAATCCCGCTTAGTTAACCAGGCAAACCAAATATCGTTATCTCCATTATTGCGGGAGGAAAGAAAAGCCAGTTTACTACCGTCAGGGCTCCATACAGGATCGGTATCCGGATGCGGATGCTTACTTATATTGACTGGGTCGGTATTACCATCAACCGGATGGATGTATACTTCGGTATTAAAGTCAAGATTGGGCAGGGCGTATGCGAGCCATTCATTATCGGGGCTCCAGGCGATGTCTCGGGCGGTTGCCCAGCCAGTATCCAGCAGGATCTGTTCTTCCGATAGCTTTGCACTATCAGAAATATCAGCTGCCACTAATTTTCCCCGACCTCGGTTAAAAACAACTTTTTCGCCGTTGGGGGAAATAATGGGATTCCGCTCATCCTCTTCTTCGGTCGAGGTAAGCTGTGTGGTTTCAAATCGCATGCTTTCAAAAAGATTGTCTGTCTCGTCCTGCCCGGATTTGAGACTGTATAAATCATACTGCCCGTTACGGTCGCTGCTAAATATGAGGGTCTTATCATTCAAAAATGCTACATCACGGTCTCGATAGGGATGGTCTGTAACTCTGACTGCACGGTTTTTGTCAGGGTCATTGGGCTTGACAAAAATTTCACCCTCAATGACAAAAGCCATTAAATCGCCATTGGGAGATATTACAAATTCTTCGGCCTTTTCTGTAAAGGTTTTACGCTCAATATTATAAAAGCGATCGTCGTGAGATACCTCAATGGATATCGGTTCCATATTATTACCATCAAGCGTATAAATGCCGGTCTGGTATTCCATGACGACCGTTTGGTTATTTGGGCTCACATCAAAATAACGGATGCCGTCACCTTCCAGATGGGTAATTTGGTTAGGAGAACTACTGGGCATTCCTTTATCGGTAAGCGTAATGCGATACAGGTTATGAGTTCCATCTCGTTCGCTGATAAAATATAGTGCTTGATCATTGGCAAATGTGGGATACATGTCATTGCCCTCTGCATCCGTTAGTTGTCGAAAAGTTTGGCTCTCAGTATGGTAAAGCCACAGATCCTTATTGGCCGGCCCATCGTAGTTTTTGCGATAAACTCCGTTATATCCGCGGACAAACACCATAAATTTGCCGTTTGGAGACATTGTTGACATAAATCCGAAAGCATCAAAATAACGTTCCGGGGTACCGCCTTCAGCTGGAACGGTATGAATTTCAGGCTCCCATTCTATCTGGTTATATAATCGGTCTGTTGTAAAAATAAGTTTGTTATCGTTTGTCCATCCAGTTAATTCGTCGGTGGTAGAATGATAGGTGATGCGTCGGATTTGACTCCCATTTGCATTCATTACAAAAAGGTCATCGTTGCCGTGGCGGTCACTTATAAAAGCAATTTTATCGCCATCGGGACTCCATTTAGGAAGAGATTCATAGGCTTCGTGTACCGTTAAACGGATGGCTCTTCCTCCACTAACAGGTACGGTCCATATATCTCCCTGGTAAGAGAAAGCGATGATTTTACCATCGGGACTGACAGAAGGAAAGCGGACAAAAGGTTCATCGGATTGAGCCTGAACGGGTATAGCTGAAAGGGAGAAAAAAAATCCCAGTACAAATATAAATTTCTTCATATGATTAATTAGGTGGAATTGAACGACCTAATAGCCACGTTTTTTGATGAATGTGATGGATAAGGCCAAAGTAAAAATATCAATCAAACAATAATGTAAGAGATTTGTTAAATAAAGCAAGTAATTCTCTAATTACCAGGTGATCGGATAATATGAACCAATCGAGTTTTTTTATTCTCTTTCGACTACTACCAGCTGCTGAAATTGAAGGAGCAGTCGTTCAGTGACGGTAAGTTCTTGCATCTCCCTGCGAACCTGGATGGCTAATTTGGGATTGTCTGTAATGATTCCATCAACTCCGTATTCGATCATATGTGCCATACCTGGAACCTCATTAACCGTCCAGGCATATACTTCTAAATTACGATTTTGTGCCTGATTTATTAACTGTTTGGAAATTGAACGCTGATTTATAGCCAATAGTCCGACAGGAAGCTGACTTATATCTCCCAATGTAAAGGCGGAAATATATCCAGTAGCAACTTCGGGTGCTATATCCTGAACCTTTCGGAGGCTTTCAAGGTTAAGTGAGAGGATTATTGTCCCATCAATCATTTCCTTTTGCCGGAGCTTTTTTACAGTACGGCTTATTAAGGCAGTATTGTTTTGCTTAAGCTCAATCATCAATTTAATTTGTCCCTGAGCGGCTTCTAAAAAATCATCCAATGTGTTTATCTTCGCCCGACCTTTCTTATCGAGTATATTCTGGAGCTCATTAAAGTTTGTTTCGGATATCTGAGCCGGGTTATTGGCCATGCGCATAAGGTCTAGGTCATGAGCCACTACAACGACACTGTCATTACTCAACTGGACGTCAATTTCAGCATATTCAGCATCGGTTTGGAAGGTGAGATCAAGTGCCTGAAGGGTGTTTTCAGGAGCGGGTGGTGGCCCCGCACGGTGGGCTATCACTTTTATATCAGAGTCTGAAGTTGATTTTGAAATTTCTGTAATCATATAGCCACTCAAAACAACGCTACTAAGAATAGCGACTGCAATAATTGAAACAAGAATCTTTGGCCGTAATGCATTTCCTAAAAAGGAGGTTAGTTTTTTGAGTTTCGGCCGGGAGGAAGGAGCTTTTGTGGATATGCCAACTTCTTGGTAATATAATTTTGTAATAAGTATGGAAACATGGGAGAAGCCCAGGAATGAAATAAGGGCATCGAGCATGAGAGAGCCTATTACATAAATGCCGGTAGAGAGGGCAATGAAGCGTACACTTTGGATGTAGTGACTCATCCAATTAATCACCCCAGTTGACAGGACAAAGAAAATACCGGCTGCTGTCAGCCCTACAAATAACCAAATACCAGTGATTACCAGGATGATTTTCAGGTTGCTTTTGGATTGTTTGAAATCCAGATTCCAGGCATAAATAAAAGATTCTCTCACTGATTTTTGACTATGTAAATAAGTCGGTAGTGTTAAAATACTTCTGGCAATACAATACATGGCACCTAACAGCCATATGACAAACCAGGCTGTAGAGGTCAATAGTGCAAGATGCCATTCAAGGGGTGTTTCAGACAGATAGTAGTTAATGTCGTAGGTATTAAGGTAATACTCATAAATAAAGCCGAGTCCTGCCAACAGCGGTAAAGCGAACAGTAGTCCCGCTGTAACTATGGTCAGACATAGACGAAAGAGTAGATGGATTTTACTGCTGATCCGGATAATAATATCACGGGAGCTTACTTTTTTACCATGGATATCATCCGTTACAATTTGTGATAAACCGGCAAATCGAATAACCCAAGCTGTAAGGGATAGGGCCGCAGCGAGCAAGATATATCCTAATCCAACCGGGGATAATAACCATGAAAGCAGATCTTCATTACCAACAATGAGATTACCGCTCCGAAAGAATTGTAAGCCTAATACGGCAGATGAGACAGGGGCTAAAATAATGGCAACGATCGCCCAAACGAAAAGGGTCCATATTGCCATCGGTTTCCATAAGTGAATGAGGCTTCTCCAAGCCGACCGGCTATGACGGGTATGAAAAATTTGAGAAAGATATTTCTTCATTACCCGACATAATAACCAATCAAAAATAGAATTCCATTAGTTTAAGTCTCGTATTACGGGTCTAAAGTTAGACTTGTTAATTAAATGCAGTTCCTACCAATCCATTTGGCGGGCCGTAATTATTCTTTTGAGTGAAAATACATTCAAATTTTTGATAATCACTATCGGTGTTTGGCCATAGGAAGGTTCCGTTGAGTTGTTCAACCAAGGTTTCAAGAAGAAGGTTATGTAGCGTTTTTTGCTTCTTAACGGCTACCTGGGATTCGATAATATTATCACCTTCAAGGATAACATGAACTTGTTTCCCATATTGGCGAAAGATTATGTCAAGCTCTTTTCTGTTATTAACATTGGTGGTTTCGAATATTAGACCAAACAACTCATTTAGAAGAAGTCCGCATGGAATAGCTTGGTTAATATTGAGAGATAAGTCAGTTTTATCAACATTCACTGTGATATTATGATTGTCAAGCTTTTGCTTGAAGGCCGGGGTATCAAACAGTTTCTTAATAAATTTATTGAAGGGGATATTATTTAAGTCTCCGCTTTGATACAAAACCTCATGGATAGAAGCAATGGTTAGTATTCTATCTTGTGTATCGGAAAGTTTTTTCTTCAGGTGCTCATTATCAGATTCATAAACCTGAAGTTCCACCAAGCTATTAATCAGAGCAAGATTGTTTTTGACCCGATGATGAAGTTCTGACAATAATAGCATCTTTTCATTCAGGGCCTCCTCAATTTTCTGGCGATATTGGCGCTGCTGAGAAATATCCACATAAATTCCGTAGGTGGCAATTATCTCTTCCTGAAACTCCACAGGAACATTACCGATAAGCACGGGTACTTCCTGCCCATCTTTTCGAAGACGTAGTGATTCTTTTTGAAAAGTTCGACCGTTTTGAGTAGCAGAAGACATGGCTTCTGCCTCAGCCTTTTTATGATGGGGAGCTAATAATGTGTTGATATCTTTTTGCTCTATCTCTTTTTTTCGATATCCAAAAATAGTTTCAAAACTTTTATTGATTTGTTTGATCTTATTTTCGTTATCTACAATAGCAATGCCTACCGGAGCATTTTGGAATAGTTGCTCGAGCATCAGCTGGTTTCTACGATTTTCTCGCTCAATATTCTTTTCTTCTGTTACGTCCAGCGCGGCTCCCGAAACATATTTATCTCCATCCTGGATAAACATTTTAGCTCCAATATAGTAGTCTCTAATCTCTCCCTTTTTATTAGTAATTTTTGTTTCCAAAGATAATTCCTGGCCTTCAAGGCATTTCTTGAACTGTTTAAAATTATCTTCTTTGTGACCTTCAACAACAAAATCAAAGACTTTTTTCCCAGATAATTCTTCCGCAGAATATCCAAGTCGGGTTACTAGGTTTTCATTCCATCGAATCATTTCACCTTTATCATTGAGTACAAAAAATGCCCCGGGAATACTTCCGAGTGCATCTTTGATAAATTTTTTATTTCTGACCAGGTCTTGTTCTATTTCTTTTCTGCGACTGATATCCCGAATATTGACAATTGCACGAAGCTTTCCCGAATCGGTCCGATAGGCACTGGAAGATATTTCCGCAGGTATTTTATGTCCCTTTTTATGAATCAGGTCCGTTTCAATCTGGTACTTACCGGTTTTTTTTCGTGTGGCAAGTGCTTCCTGGTATACAGGATCTTCTATATCCATGATATCTTCCCGGGAACATTCGACGAGATCCTCATGATCTCGCCCAAGAATATTTTCAGCGGCAGGATTGGCGTCAAGGATTTGCCCTTTGGTATCCGTAATAAGAATACCGTCAAGGCTTTGTTCAAATTGAATCTGGTAGCGACTTTTATTTTCTTCGATTTGCTGCTTGGCTTTGATAGAGTCCGTAACCTCATCGTGGACCATAAGGAATTGCCCATTTTTGTCCAGTGGACGAAAGGTACATTTAAACCAATGATCATGGTCGGGTGTTTGGATAGGGTAGGTAAGTTTGTATTCTTTTTTTTCACCCCGCAACACTTTCTTTAATCCTATGATAAACTTCAAGGCATAGTCATTGCCCAGCTCCGCCGGTTTCTGTAGCATGGAAAAGAAATTTTCATCAGTGTCAGGACGTTTAATCTGCGCCTGGCTATCATCAAATTCTTCCCACGGCCTATTAGTTTGGATGATAGTACCTTCATAATCCATAGTTGCAATATGGGCACTTAGACTGTCTATTAAGCTTTTTTCAATCTTAGAGCTTGTAGAATTATTTGAAAGCATATTTGATCAATTGATAATAAATATTAGATCTTATGATCATCAATTTTGGCCTCTTTGGTAAGACGTTAAAAGCCTAATTTATTTATCATCTTAAATACCTATTCTTTGTAGGTGTTTTTCACATTGATATGTTGATTTCCTTTTGAAGTAATTTTGACTGCTTTCTGTAGACGATACTCAGAAACACCCAGTTGGATATCACTCAGCGCTCCCGCCTTTAATAAAGGTTTTGTGAACAGTTCCCGGCCGAATACATGGAGTACAGCCAATGGGAAGTAATTATTCTAATCAATTCTTTGCCGGGAATAGAATAATCGGCTAAATTACTTATAATTACATTGTAAGTTCCTGAGAGATGCTTTTTCAGTGGGAAACCTATAAGATGAAATTTTGGTAATCTGTCAGTTTTTTGCAGAAGACAACATATCTTCAACTGTAGCTGTGAGTTGAGAATTTTTACCCTGAAGTAGAATTTGCATTGATTGCACCCGGATTCTTTCTTTCTCAATCTATGGCTTTTTGTATAGGAATAATATGGCAGATAACGCCTATTTTGCCATGGGTGAAAACACCTAAGCGGTAAAGAGGGTTATTAGTTTAGGTCGACTAATTCATGCTTGATGGCGTAGGTGACCAAACCGGCGGTGTTCTGCGCTCCTGTTTTTTGGAGTAAGTTCCGGCGGTGGGCATCAACAGTGCGGGGACTGATATACAGTTTTTCAGCTATTTCGGCATTGGTATGTTCTTGAACGATGAGTTCCAACACCTCTTTTTCTCTATCAGTAAGTTGTGCAGGATCTCCTGATTTTTTTTGGGTCGGACTTTTTACAAGATCCATCATAACGCTTCGGGTGGCATCATCGCTGAAATAGTGTTTGCCATCTAATATCGCAGTGATCGCATCAATGAGCACACTTCGATTCGAGTTTTTAAGTATATAGCCCGAGGCTCCCGCCTTTATCATCTGACGAATATGTTGTTCTTCATCCAGCATGGTAAGGGCCAGAATTTTAATCTCCGGGTGTGCCTCCTTGATTTGGCGGGTGGCTTCTATGCCATTCATATCAGGCATAGAAATATCCATAATAATAAAATCGATCTCTTCTTCTCGTTCAGTACAAATATCAACCGCCTCCTGACCATTTTGAGCCTCTGCAATTATCTCAAAACCTATTTCATCTTCCAAAAGGGCGCAAATACCATCTCGTACAATATCATGGTCGTCAACAAGTAGTATATTAATTTTGGCCATGGCCATTCCATTACTTTAGCAGGGATTGGAGGTGTGGAATAGTGATGGTTGTTGTCATTCCCTTTCCTGGCTGTGAATTAATATCAAAAGTACCCTGTAAGTTAGAAACTCTTGTCTTTATGCTGCGAAGCCCCAGTCCCTTATTACTATGTTCCTCTTCTAGCTGTACTCCTCTGCCATCATCTTCAACAATAAGTTTAATCGAATTACGGTTGACTTGCAACTCTATAGAAATTGTGGAACAATCGGCATGACGTACGGCATTGGAAACAAGTTCCTGAATAATACGGAATATATTTATTTCAGCCTGATCCTTTAAGTTCAGTTCCTCTTTGTTATAGTCAAAATGGAAAGCTATATCCGTACTTTTTTGAAGATTTTGGACCAGGTTTTTTACGGCTGTAATCAGTCCATAGTCTGCAATGGCTTTGGGCATCAGGTTATAAGCAATACTGCGAGTTTCAGAAACGGCATTTTTGAGAAGTGAGAGTCCGGTGTTCAATTGATTTTGTCGTTTTTGGGGCAGCTTGTCAATATCGGACTTTACGGACTCAAAATTCATACTGGCCGCAACAAGGTATTGTCCCAACCCGTCGTGCAGTTCATGGGCAATACGTTTGCGTTCTTGATTTTCACCTTCGATGACGGAGTCTATAATTTTTTGTTGCATGTGCTTTTGTTCGGTAATGTCGTGTATAAGCGCAAGCCTATAGGTTTTATCTTTGTACTGTACATTTGTTGCAGTCACTTCAACATGTATTAGGCTTTCATCTTTAGTAAGATGTCTCCATTCTCCAGTGTATGTTTTTTTGCTCCAGTGTTTATCAACAGCATTTTTTAGTTTTTCTATATCCTCGGGCGGTCGGATATCAGCTAATGTCATATTTAAAAATTCTTTTTCCGAATACCCGTAGTGCTTGATAGCTGCCTGGTTCACTTCCACAAATTCCAGTGTATCAGGATTATAAATCCACATTGGTTGCGGATTTTTTTCAAAAATATGACGGTATTTTTCCTCAGATTCACGGAGTCGTTGTTCAAGTTTTTTCTGCTGTGTAACATCTATGACGGTTGAAATCATTAGGTTTTGTTCATACAAGGGGATGGCTTTATTATTAACAATTTTTGTTTCTCCATCCTGTGTTGTAATGGAAATATTAGACCATTCCATCGCTTCGGGATCACCGCTTTCCATATCTTTCATGACTTGTTGTCTTATTCTGGAACGGTAATCTTCTTCGGGATAGACATGTTCAAAAAAGCTGTCTACGTCTTTGAGTATTTCTCTTGGCCATCCATAAATTTGACAAAAACGTTTATTCATAAGAGTAACTTGCCCGTCATCTATTGTATTAACAGCTACACCTATAGGTAGATTTTCGAGCGTGGTTTCAATAAAGGTATTTCGCTGCTTAAGTTTTTGTTCAGAATTCTTACGATCGGTTATGTCCTGTACAATACCCAACAATTTAATAACTTCACCCTTGTCATTTTCTTTGGATATTATTTTTGCCCGGACAAATTTCTTATTTCCCTTATCAGTTTTTAATCGCAGATCAATATCACTGGATTCTTTCTTCTCTATGGCTGCTTCTATGGCCTTGTTGTGTTTTTTGCTGTATGCCCCGTAATAATTTGTTTGGATTTCCTCATAGGAGGGAGGCCCCAATTTTGAATCGCGTTCAAAGATCTCAAACATCGTTGGGGACCAATTAATTTTCTCGGTTTTTGGGTTGAATTCCCAGTCACCAATTTGGCCAATCTTCTGAGATCGTATTAAGCGTTCTTGGCGCCGTTTAAGTTCCAGTTCGTTTTTCTTTTGATCAGTGATGTCCCTAACCAAGCTTACTACCTTGTCAACTTCTCCTTCTTCATCATAAACCAGTGTAACCGTATGACCAGAATAGAAGGTACTTCCATCTTTGCGCTGCATAACAAACTCCGTCTGGAAAAACCCTTTTTCTTCAAGTTCGGCTGCGCCCATTTCATTAAATTCTTCAAACTTTTCCTTACTGACATGAAGGATTCGGGTGGAGTTTCCTTCGAGCTCTTCTTTGGTGTATCCGAATAGCTCTTCGGTGCTTTTGTTGCAGTTGATAATGGTACGACTTTCGTAATCCAGAATAATCAGGCTGGATTTCAGGCTTTCAAATATTTTTCTGAGCAGTTTCTGAGACTCGCGGATCTTTGCCTGCGACGCTTTAATCTCACTCATGTCAATCCCGATACCTACTGACGTATCATCCGTTAGGCGGACATTAGTCCAAGAGATCGGAATTTCTTCTCTGGATTTAGTGGTTATGTTAAATTCTTTCCATCCAACACCGGGACTGTTCATGAAATCGACAACCTTTTCACGAATCTCCTTATCGGGATAGCAGGCCTCCATCAAGTTGATGCTTTTCTGTTCAATCTCTTCATTCGACCAACCAATTACTTTCTCGAACTCTTTATTTACTTCAAATGCCTCCAGGTCGGGATCGTAAATGGTGATCAGAACTGGAATACGCTCAAAGAGGATATCGTTGAGTTCTTTTTCCGTTTTAAGTTCTTCAACCAGTTTGAGTAATTCATTTTTGCTGGCAAGGGTTTGACGTTCGTGTAGTTTTAGTAGCCAGAAAAGACCA
The DNA here is from genome assembly GCF_039545095.1 of Fodinibius salicampi. Taxonomy (NCBI): domain Bacteria; kingdom Pseudomonadati; phylum Balneolota; class Balneolia; order Balneolales; family Balneolaceae; genus Fodinibius; species Fodinibius salicampi. The sequence goes on from NZ_BAABRS010000004.1 coordinate 68,379, forward strand.
AGAGCAGTAATGATTACATAGAACCATCCTTTGTAGGTTTGTAATATTGAAAGTGTGTGAGTATCGCTCGCTAGTGATTCAAGAAGTTGATCGGTAAAGGCAATCCAGAGACCAGCAACAACAAGGTAAATAATCGTAATATTAAGAGGGGAAAGTGTTATGATTTGGTCATTATTTGCCATAACTCCAAAAGTTACATCTTAAATAAACTATCCTAACAGATTAACAGTGTAAGAGATATTTTGCTAAGATTGTAGGGCAATTTGTTGTGGGCTGGGTAATACAGGGTAGCTTGCAGAAAAATGGCTGATAAAATAAAAAGGCGACCGTTGTGGGTCGCCTTGTAGCTTATGGTAATATGGAATTCAAACTATTTCTGCTTCCGTGTCGATAGGCCAAACGGCATATACAGAGGACAAGTGCTTATTAAGCTAGTAAGCAGAAAGATGACAGCTAAAGCCCCCAGAATTATAGCAGTAGTTCCTGAAATGAGATTCAGAAAATAAAGAATACCTACTAAGATGGCGAGCATAGTTCGAACTAGGCGGTCGATAGTTCCCATGTTCTTTTTCATGATATACACCTTTTTTGTTGGGATGATTGCAACAGTTAATTGTTATCTCTAAAAACTGGTATTATTTCTTTAAATGGCAATTCGTCTTTTTTATTGGAATTTGAAGTTTGTCTTTCAGCCATAAGTTCAAATACCATTCTATCGTTTCGATAGTATCTTTTCTGATAATAAACTGGTTTATCTCCAATAGTATAGGAGATGCGATTCATTAATAATAATGGGGTTTGTGAATCAACTTTTAAGTGTTTAGCTAATCTATCACCAGCCATCGAAGCTTCAATGCGATAGCATCCTTTTTTGATCGGAATTTCAAATTCATCTTCGAGGATAGAAAATATAGTGGTTTTTTCCAGGTCATAACCTTCAATAAGCTGACCATAAAAAATGGGCATCCATGTAACATCATAGGCAATGGGCTCTCCGTCACCCAGTCGAACACGTTCCAATTGAATGGCAATAGTTTTGTTACCAATATCCAGGTATGAAAGCAGATCTTTGCGATCACTGATATCAGCTTGGTGAAAGGAAATAAGTTTCGAGCTTGCTTTCATTCCCGTTCCCGCCAACTCTTCAGTAAAGTCATTCAGAATCGAAAAGGATTGATGCGTTCGTTGATCAGTTACGAACGACCCCAGTCCTTGGCAGCGATAAATCAGCTGTTCATTTTCAAGTGTTTGTAGAGCACGACGTACCGTCACGCGGCTTACATCAAACTTTTTACTGAGTTCATTTTCTGAAGGGAGCTTCTCGTCGGATGTTAGCGCCCCACTTTCAATCTCCTTCTTCAGCCAGTCGCTTATCTGTTTATGTAAGGGAATACCTTCTTTTAAATCCATTTTTTTAATCGTCTTTGATAATTCAATTAAAGATAAATAAAAAAACGAATAAAAGAAATACCTGTAATAACAAGTTATTTCAGTTGTATTCTCCTTATAAATTCCATTTAAAAGCTTTTAACTATACTTAATGGGCTTATAGAATAAATATATCAACTCCATTGAATATATGTATTTACTTGTATTGACAAGTTTAATTTCTGTGTCTATATTCATGGAAGATAAATAACCAACCAAACCAACAGAAGTTATGAAATATTTTTATTCAGCAACTACAGATAAATCATTTGATGAAGCTATTGATACCGTAGCAAACTTATTGAAAGAAGAAGGTTTTGGCGTCCTTACAGAAATTGATGTTAAAGAAACGCTTAAGAAAAAGCTGGACATAGATTTTAAAAAGTATAGAATTTTGGGCGCCTGTAATCCACATTTTGCCCATAAGGCACTTAGGTCTGAGGATAAAATAGGAGTGATGCTCCCATGCAATGTAATTATTGAGGAACATGAAAGTGGACAAGTGGAAGTTTCTGCCGTAAATCCGGTTGCTTCAATGCAAGCGGTTGAGAATGAGGAGCTGCATCCCATTGCCGATGAAGTGCGATCACGATTGGAGAAAGTGATCAATCAGCTGTAAAAGAAAATCTGATGGAAATTATCAAACAGGATAGAATACAATGCGAATTATTGACAAAGTAACTGACAAAATATTAGTGCTGTTGGCTGGCGTGATGCTGATTTCCTTCCAGCCAGTGTTGGCTCAATTTAATGCCACGGATACGACAAGCGTTCGGGAGATAAGTCTTCAAGAGGCACTTGCTATTACTGAAGAGACCAGTTTTGAAATACGCATGGCCGAGGCGGATATAGCAAGGATCCGATCGCAATATCGGCAGACCAACGCTGCCTTTTTACCACAGTTATCCATTGAAGAAACCGGTATTTCAACAAACGATCCTCTGAATGTATTCGGTTTTAGATTAAAACAGGAAGCGGTAACACAAGCGGATTTTAATCCTTCAAGATTAAACGGTCCTGATACCTATGATAACTTTACTACTAAATTTGAGCTACGTCAACCACTTCTTAATGTGGATGCGCTTTTCCAACGCAGTGCGGTAAAAGAACAGTTGGAAGCAACCAAAGAGAAACTGGAGGGAACCCTTGAATATACGCGTTATCAGGTAAAAGATACCTACTATCAATTACAACTGATGCATAACAGATTGTCAGTTATTGTTCAATCTCTTGAAACAGCGCAGGAAAATGAACGACAGGCTAAAAATCTTTATGAGCAGGATATGATCAATAAAGCTGATTATCTGGCTGCCAATGTCCGCGTTCTTGAGCTGGAAAGTCAACAGTCAAAAGTGGAAAATCAGCTACAGACAGTTCAGGATAACTTGCGGTATTTGTTGAATATGGATGAGGTGGTCACCCTTGTACCTACAGATAGCCTGCAGATGCGTCCCGGATTATCTGATGAGAGGATTGATTCTGAAAAAGCTGTAAATGCCGAGGTGCGAGCAATGGGACACCGTGTTTCTGCGGCCAAGCAGATGTTTAAGGCATCGAAATTTAATTTTGTGCCGACCATTAATCTTTTCGGTAGCTATGAGTTTAATGATGAGGTTCCCTTTGGCACCAAGGGAGAAAGTTATATGATTGGTGCTACGCTGAAATGGAACTTGTTCAGTGGCTTCAGCAACGTGGGAAAAGTGATGGAGTCAAAAGCGGAACTGAAGAAAGCCGAGCTGGCGTATGAGAGTAAAGTTTTTAGAAATAAGCTTGAAATCCAGCAGGCAAAGCGTTCACTGGATCAGGCTGAGATACAGCTTGACTTTGCGGAATCATCAGTAGAGCAGGCCGCCGAAGATTATCGCATCCGAAACAACCGATATGACCAAGGAATGGAGAAAACTACGGATCTGCTATCTTCTGAGACAAAACTCCAGGAAGCCAAATTTCAGAGATTAAATGCTCTCTATCAATATAATTTAAGTGTGGCAACACTCGAGTTGCTGCTTGAGCACGAAATGCCTTACTAATTTTCCTAAAAGATTTTAATAACAAAACAAACAAAACAATGAAACAGAGAATCATGAACATATCAGGAAGACTATTATCTGCACTTGCAGTGCTAATGTTGGTGGCAAGCTCTTGCAGCTCTTCTGACAATGAGCAGCCCGCTCAAGATCAGCCCATAACGGTAGGTACTCAAACTGCAGAATACGTTCAGGGAATAGCATCACACAGCTTTTCTGGGGCAGTAAGTAGTGACCGCACGGTCAACATGAGTACCAAAGTGATGGGACGTATCACACAGCTTGATCTTGAAGAAGGGGATTACGTCAGCAAAGGTGACGTGCTGGTTCGGATTAAGGATGACAATTTGCAAGCACAGAAGAATCAGGTTGAATCAAGCCTGCTGGAAGCTAAAGCGGCGCTGCAAAATATTGAGACCAATCATACCCGCATTAAGAGTTTGCATGAGCAGGAAAGCGCAACTCAAAAGGAGCTGGATGATATATCCACGCAGTACGAGATGGCCAAGGCCAAAGTAAAAATCTTGGAGAGCAAGCTTCGGGAAGTGGAAGATATGCTCGATTATACAAGGTTAACGGCTCCTTTTAACGGATATGTGGTATCAAAAATGGCTACCGAAGGAGATATGGCCGCACCAGGGCAGCCCATTATTACGCTTGATCAGGAAAGCATCATGAAAGTGAATATCACGGTTCCTGAGAGCAATATTTCGCTGTTCAATTATGAAGATACTGTTTCGGTGGATATCAAGGCTGCTGGTTATAACGATGGTATTGGAGTAGTTAAAAACATTAATCAGGCTGGTAACCGTGGTAGTCGGCAGTTTGCTGTTGAAGTGATGCTACCTGAACTGGAAAAGAATTCAGGTGTAAAATCGGGGATGTTTGCCCAGGTTGGACTGGTAACGGAGAGCGATCGTTCGATCATGGTGCCGAAGTCTGCCATTATTGAGCGCGGACAGCTGACTGGCTTATATACGCTGAATGATAATTCTGAAATTGTGCTTCGCTGGGTTCGTCTTGGCGATGAAAGTGCTGATGGGGTAGAGATCTTATCGGGCTTGTCGGAAGGTGAATCGTATGTAGCTTCAGTTGATCAACCGCTACGTGAAGGACGAAAAGTAAGTACGCAGTAAATAGAAACTATTTAGATATATCATTATGAAGACTGGAATTGCAGGAAAAGTTGCACAAGGGTTCATCGACTCAAAATTGACCCCTTTGTTGATGATCGTGTTCCTTGCGCTCGGATTTTACGGGACCTATTTAACCCCCAGGGAGGAGGAACCACAAATTGATGTACCGATGGCCGATATTTTTGTCGGCTATCCCGGAGCTACACCTGAGGAGGTGGAAAAGAATATTGCGATCCCTCTGGAGAAAGTACTCTCAAATATTGAAGGCGTTGAATATGTGTATTCTACTTCTATGCCTGATCAGGCCATGGTTTCGGCTCGTTTCTACGTGGGCGAAGATGTAGAGCGCAGTTTAGTTCGGCTCTATAACGAAATCATGAAAAACATGGATCGGTTTCCCGAGGGGGCGACCCAACCCATGGTGAAAACCCGTTCCATTGATGATGTCCCGATCATGACATTGACGTTATGGAGCAATAAATACAGCGATTTTGATTTACGGCGCTTAGCTGATGAAATGGCCCTAGAGGTTAAGCAGATCGAGGATGTGGCCCAGACCGATATCCACGGCGGGAGAACCCGTCAGGTTTCGGTAAATCTGGATAAGAATAAAATGGCCTCTTACGGCATTGATCCGATGCAGGTGGTCGGACAAATACAAGCGGCCAACCAAGAGCTTTCATCCGGATCATTTAGTAGTAACGATACTGAGTACTTGGTTGATACCGGAGACTTTTTCAAATCTGCCGAAGAGGTTCGGAATGTCGTTGTAGATGTGCAAAACGGGGATCCTATTTACTTACACAGCATTGCCGAGATTCGCGATGGTCCGGAGGAGCCTTCCGAATATGTCTCATATGGGATTGGTCATCAAAAAGCTCAGGAAGCCGGCTTGAATGCGGGGGAATCGTATCCTGCGGTAACTATCTCAGTAGCGAAGCGTTCTGGCGCCGATGCGATGGCGATTGCTGAACAAATCCAAAGAAAAGTAGATAACCTTGATGGGAGTCTTATTCCATCTGATGTAAATGTTACGACCACACGTAATTATGGCGAGACAGCCTCAGCAAAGGTATTTTCGCTGCTTGAGCACTTGCTGGTTGCTATTCTGGCCGTAACCTTTGTGGTAGCCCTTGCTTTGGGTTGGCGCGGAGGACTGGTGGTGTTCTTATCAGTCCCGGTAACTTTCGCGCTTACCCTCTTTTTATACTACATGTTCGGCTATACTCTTAATCGGATTACACTCTTTGCGCTGGTTTTTGTGACGGGTATTGTGGTGGATGATTCGATTATTATTGCCGAGAATATGCACAGGCACTTTAAGATGAAGAAACTCCCGCTTAAGCAGGCGGCCATCGCCTCTATAAGCGAGGTGGGGAACCCAACGATCCTGGCAACCTTTACCGTAATTTCGGCGGTACTGCCGATGGCGTTTGTTTCGGGGTTAATGGGCCCTTATATGAGTCCAATGCCAATTGGTGCTTCATTGGCGATGATTTTCTCCCTGATTGTAGCGCTGGTTATTACCCCGTGGCTGGCCTATATCCTGTTGCCGCACGGTAAAACGGAGAAGGATGAGAATGGAGAGGAAAAAGAGTATGATCTTAAAGAGACATTCATCTATAGATGGTATGAGCGTACGATGAATCCACTACTGGAAAATGCTACTAAACGTTGGTTGTTTATAGGTGGGGTGACGGTCTTGCTGCTGGCATCAACGCTGCTGTTTGTGTTCCGGATGGTGGAGGTAAAAATGCTGCCTTTTGACAACAAAAATGAAATTCAGCTGATCATTGACATGCCGGAGGGAACCACGCTCGAGCGGACCAACGCCGTGGCCCGTGAAGTGGGACTGAGTCTGAAGGATGTACCGGAGATTAAGGACTACCAGATATATGCGGGTGATAATGCCCCCATTAATTTTAACGGTCTTGTCCGTCATTACGATTTGCGAAAAGGTCCTAATGTCGCAGATATCCAGTTGAACCTGATAGATAAAGGCAAGCGCAGTGATCAAAGTCACGCTATTGCTAAGCGCATTCGTCCCATTGTGCAAAAAGTGGGAGAAAAATATAACGCCAATGTGAAGGTTGTTGAGGTACCGCCCGGCCCGCCTGTACAGTCCACTATTGTTGCAGAGGTTTACGGTCCCGATACCGATGAGCGACAGCGTGTTGGTCGTAAAGTGAAAGGCATATTCGAGAAAACGGCAGGGATTGTCGATGTAGACTGGATGAAAGAAGCCCCACAGACTAAGTACAAGCTTGATGTAAATACCGAAAAGGCGATGATGTCGGGTATCTCATCACAGCAGGTTGTTCAAACTGTGACAATGGCACTGCGCGGACAGGATGTGTCACACCTTTACAGTGAAAAAGAATTGAACGATGTCCCTATTACGGTAAAATTGCCGAAGGCCGGACGTTCTCATATCGAAAAGCTTAAACAATTACATATGAAATCGGCATCAGGAGCGATGATTCCTGTTGCTGACCTGGTAACGGTGACAGAAGATACTCTTGAATCGAGTATACACCGCAAAAATCAGCGACGCGTAACCTATGTATTGGCTGAGGTGGCCGGTGAAATTGAAAGTCCTGTATATGCCCTGCTGGATACCGGGGGTGAAGTTGATGCCATTGATATGCCGGAAGGATATGATCTGGCACAAATTTTTGCTGGACAACCGTTTATGACCGATGATTATACTTTGAAATGGGACGGTGAATGGCAGATAACCTACGAGGTATTCCGCGATCTGGGTATAGCCTTTGCCGTAGTTTTGGTGATCATCTATATGTTGATTATCGGCTGGTTTCAGGATTTCAAAGTACCCATTATAATGATGATCGCCATCCCGCTTTCGCTGGTTGGTATCCTGGTGGGACACTGGGTGCTGGGAGCCTTCTTTACGGCTACATCGATGATTGGAATGATTGCTCTGGCCGGTATTATGGTACGAAACTCAGTGTTATTGATTGACTTTATCAACATACGGCTTGGGGACGGTGAGTCACTTAAGCAGGCTGTGATCGAAGCCGGGGCGGTGCGTAGTATGCCAATACTGTTGACGGCCGGTACCGTGGTGATTGGTGCGGTGGTTATCCTGTTTGATCCGATATTCCAGGGTTTGGCAATATCACTGATGGGGGGTGCGATAGCATCTACAGCTTTGACGCTGGTCATGATACCACTGATCTACTTTATGGTAGAGAATAAGATGAAAGAGTTGAATGAGAAGAAAGCGTAACGCTAAATATTATTTGTAGCCGGGCGTCTAATAGTCATCCGGCTATAATTTTAATACATAAAAACAAGAATACTATGAAGTTATTAATCATACTCAGTATCGAAGAATACACTGATGATGTCCGCAAAATTTTAGCACAACAGAAGGTCCCAATTTATAGTGAAACCAATGTGCATGGTTTTAGAACGGGCGAATATCAGCCGGATATTACTAATTGGTTTGCAGGTGATGATCACGGAATTTATTCTACGTTATTTTTTTCAATTCAAGATGGTGAATGTGTGGAGCGCGTGCTTGAAGAAGTCAAAACATATAACAGGGAAACAGGTGCCGAACAGCAGAATCCACTCCACGCGTATTCTCTGAATGTGGAAGAAGCAGTTTAATTAATTTCAAATTTTAATATTCAACAAAGCAATACTATGCAAAAAGAAAATCCAAGTTGTTCAACAATGCGTCCTATGGAACGGGCAATTCGAGCTCTGGCCGGTGCTTTCGTAACTATAAGTCTGGTACTAGGATACTTCGTAAGTCCCTACTGGTTTTTATTTACCCTTTTTGTGGGTCTAAATTTATTTCAGTCGTCTATAAGTCGATGGTGTCTTGCTGAACAGATACTGGCTAAATTTGGTATAGGGGTTAACGACAACGATCAATCTAAGGCTAAAGCCCAAAGCTGATTAATAGCAGCCAATATAATACCCTCATTTTTTATGTGCTAGATAGGTCAGTTGGTATTATGCAGCGGTATTGTGAATCGTTTAGACTATCTTTGCGCTTAATCATATGAGTATAAGTTGACAAGTTAATTTATCCCTCAAAATTATTTATTATATCACAATAATAAAATCTTGACTGGGATTAATAAGAATTGTTGATCTTAGTATAAATTTGAAATGTGATAATGATATGATTGAGTTTTTACAGCAACCTATGCCTTGGTATATAGCGGGGCCGTTAATCGGATTAATTGTACCTGTATTATTACTTATCGGGGGCAAGGAATTCGGTGTGTCTTCGAATTTGCGACACGTTTGTGCCGCCTGTATGCCCCGAAATATTGAATTTTTTCAGTATGACTGGCAAAAAGAGGGTGGATGGAATCTGGTATTTATTGCCGGTACGGTAATAGGCGGCTTTATAGGCGGGTGGCTGCTAAATAATCCGGAACCTATTGACCTTTCCCAACAGACCCTAGCTGAATTGAAAGCATTGGGGATAAGCGACTTTTCCGGTATGATGCCTGAAGACCTTTTTAGTTGGAGTAACCTAGGATCTCTTCAAGGAATTGTTGTAATGGTAATTGGTGGATTTTTAGTCGGCTTCGGCGCGCGGTATGCCGGTGGATGTACCTCCGGACATGCAATTGCGGGCTTGGCCAACTTTCAGTTTGCCTCCTTGTTGGCTGTCATTGGCTTTTTTATTGGTGGACTTATTATTACCTACTTGGTGTATCCTTTTATACTGTAGCTCATAAAAATATAGACGATAGAATAATAAATACTGGATTGATTTATGAATACTTACCTGAAATACTTATCCACAGGAATTTTCTTTGGTTTCGTGCTTGTTAAATCAGAGGTAATTTCCTGGTTCCGGATACAGGAAATGTTTCGATTTGATGCTTTCCATATGTATGGTGTTATAGGTTTGGCTATCGTGGTGGCAATGATTTCTATTTCGCTTATTAGGAAGTTAAAACTGAAAGATTCCGAAAATAAATTGATTACCATACAGCCCAAAGATCCAAGTCAAATTACCCGTTATTTAGCCGGTGGCACTTTATTTGGTCTTGGTTGGGCTCTGACGGGGGCATGTCCGGGACCATTATTTACACTTGCAGGTGCAGGATATGAAATTATTTTGGTACCTATAGTTGGAGCCGTAATTGGAACATGGACCTATGGAATAGTGAGGTCAAATATTAAACATTGAAAACACCTGGTATGACTACTGAAGTAGTATCGTATTCAACTATCTAAAATTTAAAACAATAAGGAAATGTATTTCAAACAAATTCATGAGAAGAAGCTTTCTCAATATGCATATTTAATTGGATGCCCGGCAACGGGCGATGCAATAATCATTGATCCCATGCGTGATATTGATCAGTACTATAGGCTGGCAGAAGAAGAAGGCCTAGAGATTACAGCTGCAGCTGACACTCATATTCATGCTGATTACGTATCCGGACTGCGTGAATTTGCTGAGCGTGATGTTAAGGTCTATGCGTCTGATGAAGGTAATGAAAACTGGAAGTACGAATGGCTCATCAATAGTGACTATAAATATGAATTAATTACTGAGGGTGACACTTTTAGTATTGGGAATATCAAATTTGATGTGATTTATACGCCGGGACATACGCCAGAGTCAGTAAGTTTTCTGGTTACTGATGGTGCGGCAACGGATCAGCCTATGGGGATGCTTACCGGTGATTTTGTTTTTGTGGGTGATGTAGGACGTCCAGACCTTCTAGAAACAGCGGCGGGCCAAAAAGGAGCTATGATACCAGCAGCTAAGGAGTTATATAAATCAGTAGAAGATTTTAAGGGATTGCCTGAATATCTACAGGTATGGCCTGCTCATGGATCAGGTAGCGCTTGCGGAAAAGCATTGGGAGCAGTTCCGGAATCAACAGTTGGATATGAACTTCGTTTTAGCCCCGCTTTCAAGGCGTCGGGCAGCGAGGATGAGTTTGTGAATTTTATTTTGGATGGCCAGCCTGAACCACCGTTATATTTTGGGCGGATGAAAAAAGTAAATAGAGAAGGGCCAGCTATATTGCATAAACTTCCCCATCCACAACGAATAACGTTACATGAAATATTAGAAAAGGATGGAGTTATTGTTGATACCCGGAATAAAAGTTCTTTTATGAAAGAAGGCCACCTTGCAGGTAGTTTGCTTTCGACGTTTGAAGATGAGTTCAATACTATTGTTGGTTCATATGTAGATGGAGAGTCAGATATTTACCTCATCATTGAGGAGGCGAATGTTGAAGAGGCGGTACGTGATTTGATTAGAGTAGGAATCGATAACATAAAAGGTTATGCCACACCGGATGATCTAAATAGTTGGGACGATAAATTAGAGTATATCGAAGCAATAGATTTTGATGATATAGTTCAATTGAAAGATAGTGAAGACAATCAAGTTGTGGATGTACGCAAGGCCACAGAATATGCGGAAGGTCATATACCCGGGGCGTTGAATATTGCTCATACTCGTTTGGCAGATCATCTGGATGAGCTCCCAAAGGATAAAGAATTGCTGGTCCATTGTGCCAGTGGCCGTCGTGCTTCATATGCTAGCAGCTTTTTGGCTAAGGAGGGCTTTAAAGTACAATGGGTAGATGATGATTTTGAAAACTACAATCAAAAAGTAGAGTAATATAAATTTCCCTTTCGCCGAATGCTGATACCCTACGGCATTGTTACGGATTAATATGAAAGAATTTTTTAACAAAATATCACCATTTGTACCAATGGCAGGGTGGATACGGAGTTATTCATCCAGTGATCTTAAAGGAGATCTCAATGCCGGGATAACGGTCGGCATTATGCTAATTCCGCAGGGTATGGCCTATGCCGTACTTGCTGGATTGCCACCCATTTATGGGTTATATGCTTCCCTCGTACCCTTGGTTTTATATGCCATTTTTGGGACTTCACGCCAATTGGCTGTAGGTCCGGTAGCCATGGTTTCGCTACTGGTAGTTGCCGGCGTCGGAGAGATAGCCGAAGTAGGCAGCGACCGATTTATCCAGCTAGCCATTATGACGGCCTTGGGGGTTGGGGTATTTCAGCTGCTGATGGGCGTATTTCGGATGGGTTTTCTGGTGAACTTTTTATCGCATCCAGTATTAAGTGGATTTACATCCGCCGCTGCCCTGATCATCGGTGCCAGTCAGTTTAAGAATCTATTTGGTATAGATTTGCCGCGAACCAACTATGTGCATGAAATTTTATTGGGTTTATTTGAAAAAGCAGCCAATATTGAACCTTATACGGCCGCTATTGGTATTGGTTCTATTGTTCTTATTATCTTGGTTAGAAAGTGGAAACCGACCTTTCCATCCGCTTTGGTTGTGGTTGTATTAGGAACGTTGGTGACCTTCGTTTTCGGACTTCATCAAAAAGGTGTGGTCATCGTAGGAGAAATTCCACAAGGGTTGCCATCACTGGAAATTTTGTCATTTAATCTGAGTGATTTCCAGCAGTTGCTGCCGACGATTTTGGTCATTTCACTGGTAGGATATATGGAATCTATCGCTGTGGCCAAAGCCATTGCGAATAAGCACGGCTATAAAGTGGATCCCAATCAGGAATTAATCGGTCTGGGAGTAGCTAATATCGGTGGAGCCTTTTTCCAGTCCTATCCCACCACCGGTGGGTTTTCACGGACGGCAGTAAACGATCAGGCTGGTGCCCGAACAGGCATGGCGACTATAATCAGTGCGGCGATTATTGCACTGACCGTACTTCTGCTAACACCGCTTTTTTACTACCTGCCAATGGCGGTGCTGGCATCCATCATTATGGTAGCCGTGGCAGGACTTTTTGATATCAACGAAATGAAATATCTCTGGAAAACAGATCGCAAAGACTTGGCAATGTTGGCGACCACCTTTGTTGCAACACTTGTGCTAGGTATCGAAGAAGGTATATTGGTAGGTGTTGTGCTATCACTTGTAGTTGTTATTTATAGTTCAACCAGGCCGCACAGCACTGAGCTTGGCCGACTGGGTGATACAAAAAATTTCCGCAATGTAAAACGCTACCCGGAGGCCAAAACTGATGATAAAGTATTAATTTATCGTTTTGACTCCCAGTTATTCTTTGCGAACGTTACTCACTTTCGCGATAAACTGGATGATTTAATTGATTCACGAAATGAGGAACTTCAGCTGTTAATTCTGGATGCTTCTTCTATCCACGATATGGATTCCACGGGCATTCATGCATTACGGGACTTGATTGAGGATCTTCAAGAAAGGGGACTTGATCTCTATATTGCCGGTGCTATCGGACCGGTACGCGATAAGCTTAAGACCTGTGATATCGTCAGTGAGATGGGTAAAAATAACTTCTTTTTTGATGTGAATGACGCTTTGGCCACTTTCTATTCCGAACAAAATATGTCTAAAGAGTATGAGTATTCGCCTTTACAGACTAATAATTAAACCAGCTTATGAGTACACTCGGACTTAAGGCCAATTGGAAATATTTAACTGCTGGTTCTTATATCATCTTTAAGAATATATAATAACCGTAGTTTGAATTTTAATATAAACAATTGAAAATGGATACTTCGTTAATTGTAATAATCTTAGTCGGTGCCGCATTTGCACTTTTTTATCTCAATAGAATTAAAAATTCAAAGAATATGATTCCTCCACAAAAGTTTAAAGAGCTCTTAGAAGAAGACCCAGGTATTATTATTGATGTCCGAACAAAAGGTGAATTCAAAAGTGGGCACCTGAAAGAAGTAGATCATAATTTTGATGTAACATCCGGGGAGTTTAATGAAAAAGTGAGGAACCTAGATAAAAACAAGGTATACTATTTGTACTGCCGAACCGGTGCGCGTAGTGGACAAGCAGTTAACATTATGAAAAGAAACAATTTTGAAAATGTTTACAATGTTGGAGGTTTACAGAGCCTTGTGAATGCTGGATTCAAACAAACAAGTTAAATGTTAGTTAAAACTCCTAATCAATTATATAAATATGATAAAACATATAGCTAGAATAGGGCTAGTTGCCATAATCGGATTATTTATTATCCAAGCGTGTGGGAATGGATCTGAAGAGGTGAGAATTAGTTCTGAAGAGTTTGAACAGAAATATAGTGAAGTCCCGGGTATTGTCATCGATGTGCGTACCCAGGATGAGTATGACGAGGGGCATCTTGCTGTAACAGATCGTCATCACGATCTGCTTAATGGTGATTTTGAAGCCCGTCTCGACTCCCTTGACAAAAATAAAACCTATTATTTGTACTGTCGCTCTGGCAATCGCAGCGGTCAGGCTGCTAAGCTAATGATAGAAAATGGTTTTGAAAACGTTTATAACATAGGCGGCTTTGAGGATCTGGTCGCTGCGGGATTGGAAAGCAAGAAGTGAAATTAACAAAAAATGTACCGGCCATTTTAGAATGGAATTAGATCATATTTGATTCTATGCAAGCATTGATAAATTTACTGGAACAGACTCAGGTATTGGCAGCGGTGATTGGACTAATTGTGCTGTTGATGATTGAGCAGGCACATCCATTTTTTGATTTTTTTAAGGGCTCTGTTAAAGAAAAAGGAAAACATTTGCTTGCGAATATGGCATTGGGATTGACCAATGCGCTGATCATTTCAGTTTTTTTTGTCAGTACCTGGCTGTGGGCTTCTAACTGGGCGTATGAAAACGGATTCGGTATCTTAAACTGGCTGGCGGCAGTAGGCTTGCCGGCCTGGGGACATACTCTCGGGGCCGTCTTGTTGATGGACTTGTGGATGTATTTTTGGCACTTGATAAATCATAAAATCCCGTTTTTATGGCGGTTTCACCGCGTTCATCATGCCGATCCCAATATGGATGTAACCACGGCCAGCCGGTTTCATACTGGGGAAATTATCTTTTCTTCGGCACTGCGAATAGGAGTGATCTTAATAACGGGTATTTACCTGTGGGAGCTACTGCTCTACGAAACCATCATGTTTGCCGTAGTGCAGTTCCATCATGCTGATATTGCACTTCCTGAAAAATTAGATAAAGCACTCCGAGCAATCATTGTTACACCGGCAATGCACAAGGTACACCACTCACGCTGGCAGCCGGAAACTGATTCAAATTACAGTTCGTTATTTTCTTTTTGGGATCGCATTGGGAAGACATTTCGGCTCCATAACCCTCTCAAAACACTGCGTATTGGATTGGATGAATTTGATTCCGATAAGGATAGGAAAATAAAGGGATTATTTGATATGCCTTTTCGGGAAGGCGATAAAAGGGACAATGATAAATAAAGTAGATGTTGAAGCTTAAAATACCTCCTGCAGTTGTTGCAATCTTTTTTGCTTCTTTGATGTGGATAATGGATAACTTCTTTCATTTTCATGGGACTGACTTTCGGATATCCTGGTGGGTGTCAGTATTTTGTTTTGCAGCGGGAGGAATGATTGGGGTGGTGGGACTGATTCAGTTTTATAGGAAGTCTACTTCCATCAATCCTCATAAGCCAGATAGTGCCAGTAGTTTGGTTGATAGTGGGATTTATCGGTTTTCGCGAAATCCCATGTACCTGGCCTTATTGCTGATTTTAATTTCCTATGGAATCTATCTTGGGAATATGCTTGCCATTTTAATCCTGCCTCTCTTCGTATTGTACATGAATTACTTCCAGATTATACCGGAAGAGAAAGTACTTCACAAAAAATTCGGGGAAGAATTTGAGAAGTATCGATCGAAAGTACACCGCTGGATTTGATATTTTTATATAACTGCCTCTCTTTACCTTTTTATTGCTCTTCATAAATACCGGATGATTGTGTAACCTTATTATTAATAGACAAGCTTTCTGCTCATATTGTTTTTTCTGGGAAGTCTTGAGTGAAGGATTAGAATTATCATTTAAGTACTCACATTCCTTATTCTGATATAGCGGAAAGTTTTTTGAAAATAGAGGCAACCCTTATCCTTGAATTTCTTGTATAGGGGGATAGAGGAAGTAAGATATGCTGTAGAGGTGAACTATAATTTAGTTTCTGGAAAATCGAGAAATCCTTGTTGAAAAAAATAATCAAAGGATGCCGAAAGCGGCAGCGTGACAGCCAAAAAGAGCTGTACAAAATGTTCTATGCCTATGGCATGAGTATAACGCTGCGCTATGCCGATTCCAGGGAAGAGGCCGTAACCATATTGAATGATGCCTTTATGAAATTGTTTTCGAACATCGCTCAATACGATCCTGAACGTCCCTTTAAACCATGGTTGAGAAGGATAATCATCAACACAGCAATCAATTATTTCCACAAGCATAAAAGTAGCCTGAAGCGGGAGCAACTGGAAAACGTTGAAAGCGAAATAGCTCATGACGAGACAATCATCAGCAAAATTTCTTACCAGGAAATTATTGATTTAATCCAACAGTTGAGCCCGGCATATCGAACCGTCTTTAACCTGCATGTGATCGAGGGGTTTCAACACAAGGAGATTGCTGAAATGCTTGGAATTGCTGAAGGGACTTCCAAGTCGAATCTTTCTAAAGCCAAAAAGAACTTGCAGGCTATACTGGAGAAAAATTTAACGCAGTAACACAATATGTCTACAAACAAACATAATCCGGAAGATCCTATTGAGGAGTTTTTCCAGAAAAAAGTCCAGGAATTTGATATTTCCTATCGGGAAAAAGACTGGATGAAGCTGGAAAAGAAGCTCGATATGGCAGCAAGAAAGAGATCCTTGGAGAAGAAGCGTCGATGGCTGATTGCAGCTTCCTTGCTGTTATTTGCGCTGCTAGGATATTTCACCTATCAAAATTATGTCTCGATTGATGAAATTAATGAGCAACTCAGCGAGCAAACAGAACAGCAGCAAGATCAACCGGAGCAGTCTGAGGAGTTGGAAACTCTTCCGGATATTACGTCACCGGAAGCCGATGATAATCTGGAGTCTGATCAGAATATCAGTGGAGAAATGGCTGATGAATCCTCAAATGGAGATGTAGAGGATAACAGGCAAAATATTGCTGGTACAAGGCAGGCAGAACAAGCCCAGCAGGAATATTTAGTAAGTAATCAGATGAGCAGAGGGTTGAATGTGAATGAGGTTTACTGTCCCGAATGTAATCTGTCTTCTTTGGGTAAAAAAGTATACCCAAAAGTATTCGCTACAGTCGAGTCAGAAGAAGGAAATGAGCGAACTGAAAATCAATCGATAACTTCTGATCATTCTGAGAATGGAGAAGGCATGATCGCATCCTCGCGTTTTGCTTTGGGTTTTGTGGCCAGTCCGGATTTTAGCACGGTGGGTTCATTGTCAAACTTTTCGGATATGGGATATAAAATTGGGGTGGCAGTGGAATACCGTCTGACAAAGAATCTCTCTGTTTCCGGGGGAGTTATTCAGTCGGATGTTCGATATACTGCCCAGGGAGGAGATTATAACCCTAATCAAGGGTACGGCAGTTATGGGAATCCCGGGGTTCTACCCGATGAAACATTTGCCCGCTGCCTTATTCTCGATATCCCGATAAACGTGAAGTATAACTTTCTAAATTTTGAACATTCCAGACTGTATGCGTCTACTGGTATTGCTTCCTATATCATGCTGAATGAAGAATACGATTTTAGATATGACCAAAATGGTGAAGGATTACCACAAAGCTGGAATAAAAGGACGGGCACAGGACACTTAATGAGTAATGTGGGATTTTCAATTGGACTGGAATATGATATCCATCCCAGGTGGAGCCTGAGGGCTGAACCCTATGTAAGAGTACCTTTGAAAGGGGTTGGAGAAGGGAACGTAAAGCTGTATTCCATCGGAAGTTTTGTGTCACTTAATTTTCAGCTTCAATAGTTGAGAAGCTATTTGCAAATTATAATTAAAGATCAAAAAACGAGGGATTATGGAATATTCAGATAAGCAACAAGAGATAGAGTCGTTTTCCATTGGGGGGATAAAATTCCGGTCAATGCGTTCTTATTCACTGATTGTGCTATGTTCTCTGGGGATGCTGCTGGTATCCTGTGGGGACAGTTCTACCGATCCAAACGGAGGTAATGGGGGGAATGGAGGCAATGGAAACGAACCACCAGCGGAGCCAACTTTTTCCAATGTGCTGGAGATATTTAATTCAAGTTGTGGGGGGTCAAATTGTCATATAGGGGAACAAAGGAACGGCGTACGACTTGATTCCTATAATAATGTGATAGAAAGTGAGGGCTTACAATATGGAGAGCTGGTGGTTCAACCTAATGATGCAGCGGGAAGTCCTCTGGTGGATAAAATTGAACCTTCTCCTGATCAAGGACAGCGCATGCCGGTGGGAGGACCTTACTTATCTGACGAAGAAATATCATTGATCAGGGAATGGATTGATGAGGGCGCGCAGAATAATTAAAGGATTAATCATAAAATCTAAAGCGGTTATGCTTCATCGGGCTTTTATTCTATGTCTGTTCATGGTTTATGGTTTTTCCCCGGAGGCTTATGGACAGGCCTTTATGACGGAATCGGGGCACGCAGAGTTTGACTCATCCGTACCCCTGCATACCTTTACCGGCGAAAGCGATTACCTGGTGGGTAAAATTAATCTGGATAATTCCGTTGTTGATTTTTATCTGGATGTAACAACCCTGAAAACTGGTATCGGTAAGCGCGACAAAGATATGCTAGAAACGCTGGAAGCTGAAGAATATCCCTTTGCAGAATTTTATGGCAAACTAACAACTCCCTTTGATCCGGAAAATGAAACGCCACAAAAAGTGACGGTTGAAGGTGAATTTACTATTCACGGGATTAGCAGGGAGAGAAGTATTGAGGGCACCCTTAAACCTACATCGGAGGGTCTTCATCTTACTTCTTCGTGGACCATTAATATCGAAGATTATGATATAGAACCTCCGGGAATTTTATTTTATCGCGTAAGTGAACAAATGGATATTAGAATCGAAGCAACACTCAAACCAATCGAGCAGTAGAATCTTATGAAAACGATGAACAAACAATTATTCTCAGTTCTGTTTATTATTCTTCTGATTACTTCCACGGTGTATGGCCAAATGGAGCGGAAACGAGTACAAACTGATGGCCCGGTTCAGGATGTATTTTGGGCTCCCACATTGATTACCCAAGCAAGTACGGAACATCTGCCTGCTGGTAATTTAAATAGTACCATTATGCATAGCTTTGGCGTTGCCACTCAGCGTCCACTTCAGACCTTCTTTGGAATCGATAATGTTCGAAATGTACGGCTGGGTATTGATTATGGAATTACCGATCGATGGTCTATGGGTATCGGCCGTTCTTCACTAACTAATATCGTAGACCTGCGTACGAAGCTGGCAATTCTTCAACAAAATCAGTCGGATACCCAACCTATTAGCATATCCGTAAAAGGTGATTTTGGTATAGTAACCCAGGAGAACGATCGGCCGATTAAAGACGATGTGAGTACCTCCATATCGGCCATATTTTCAAGGAAATTTAATGATCACCTTAGCTTGCAACTTACCCCAATGTATGGTCATATGAGCAGTGTTTCTGCCGGTGATCCCAATAGTTTTTTTGCAGTAGGATTGGGAGCTCATATGCCACTTTCGAGGCGCTTCGCGCTATCTGCGGAATACTATCCCGTGATTGGTGAACGGGCTGCTAATACCAAGAACACCTTTTCACTAGGATTGAATATAGAGACCGGGGGACATGTTTTTCAGCTTTTCTTTACCTCTACGGAATGGCATCTTGAACAATATGTTTTAGCTACAAACAGGGAGCAATTTTGGGCAGGTGATTTCCGATTTGGCTTTAACGTGAATCGAGTTTTTTCTCTGGTAAAATAGGTGCTAGTTGCCGACGGGACACATAGTCTGCAGCAATTGTTACTTTTGGGCCAGGTCCCTAATCCATTGGGCAAAGTTAGAAGAGCTATAATCAGCTATGCCTTCCTTTTTATACACAATCTGTCCCTCTTTGGAGAGGACATAGGTTGTTGGCAAGTACTGACTTCGAAAGTGGTTCGGTAGCGCGGATGCAGGAAAGAAATAGGGCATAGAGAATTCTTTTCCCTCCATAAAATCAATGGCCTTTTGTTGATCCTCATCCATTGCCAGAAGGATAAACTGAATATTTTTTTCACCGGCAACATTGTCATAGAGTGTTTCGATAGTAGGCATTTCAGCCACACAGGGTGGACACCACGAAGCCCATACATTTATAAAAACTACATTGCCACGGTAATCACTCAGTGAAACAGTCTTTCCATTCTTTTTTTCCAAGGCAAAACGATAGTCCGACTCAGATAAAAATGATCCCTCGGTGGTAGCAATTTCAGAAGTATCGGCATCGAATAGTCCGGTCCATAGCAGGGCACGCTGCATGGTACCGAGTACCTCGGTATGCAATCCCGTAGCATAAAGAATGGCAATAACTACACCGATGAGGCCCCATTCGATTAACGTTCTTTTAAGGCCAGAAGATTTTTGATTGTTATCAGTAGAATTCATTAGCTGAAAAATAAGAGTTTTGGAACAAATATATACATCGTTTTGTTAGCTGATGAACAATGAAAGCTTCATGAATCATTCAATTAATTTTTTATCATAATCATAATTCGATTCTTTATTAAAAGAGGTTATTTTCTTTAGGAAAATATTCACATTAGCAAATGTCGATTATATGAAACTTTTAAAAAGTATAGGATTTGTTGTTTTAACCCTGCTTATTGCAACCCAGTCTGTATGGGCACAGAATAATCTATCTGAAAAAGATAAGCCTAGGCTGGTTGTTGGTATAGTGGTTGACCAGATGCGATATGAATATATCCCTTTGTATTGGGATAAATATGGAGAAGATGGTTTTAAACGATTGGTGAATGAAGGATACAGTTTTACCAATAATCATTTCAATTATTTTCCCACTTACACTGGTCCCGGACATGCTGCTGTTTATACGGGAACAACGCCAGCGGTAAACGGGATTGTAGGAAATTCGTGGTACGATCGTAATATTGACAAAAATATGTATGTGGTTGCAGATTCAACTACAACACCTGTGGGAACGGAAGGAGAGGCCGGTAAGATGTCTCCCGCAAATTTGATGAGTACAACCGTTACTGACGAACTTAAAGAGGCCAACAACGATCATAAAGTGATTGCTTTATCCATTAAAGATCGGGGAGCTGTTCTGCCAGCGGGACATGTAGGAGATGCCGCCTATTGGTATGAAGGAGACTCCGGGAACTTTGTGACTAGCTCTTGGTACCGCGACCAGCTGCCAAAATGGATCCAGAACTTTAACGAAGAAGGATTGGCTCGTGAATTGAGTAATAAAACCTGGGAAACGCTTTTGCCTATTGAAAACTATACCGAAAGCAATGCCGATAATACCTCATATGAAGGTACTTTTGAAAATGAAGAAGCCCCGGTTTTCCCGCATGATCTAGAAGCAAACAGGGGAGACTCCTATGGAATCGTAAGTTCCACTCCTTTTGGTAATACCCTGGTAAAGGAATTAGCTAAAAGTGCAATTGAAGGAGAGGATTTGGGATCTGATGAAACGACTGATTTCCTTGGAGTTAGCTTCTCTTCCACCGATTATGTGGGTCATCAATTTGGACCAAATTCTATTGAACTGCAAGATACTTACTTACGACTTGACCGGGACCTGGCAGATCTGTTGAATTATCTTGATAAGAAAGTCGGCGAGGGAAATTATCTTGTTATGCTGACCTCCGACCATGGTGCGGTAGATGTTCCCCAGGAACTGATCGATAAAAAACTGCCGGGCGGATACTTCAGAAGTGATGCAGTCATTGATGTGCTTAAAGGATATTTAAATCGCAGATACGGTGAAGGCGAATGGGTAGAAGCGTATGCAAATCAGCAGGTTTACCTGGATCATGATTTGGTCAATAGAAATGGAGTCTCGCTTAAGGAATTACAGAAAGAGGTAGCAGAATTTCTTTTGCAATTTAAAGCCGTAAACTCCACAAATACGGCCTATAATTATCGCACCAAGGGATATTCGGAGGGATACCAGGCGATGTATCAGCGGGGATTTCAGGAAGATCGTTCCGGGGATGTATTTATTCAGCTAAAACCGGGCTGGCTGGACAGCAGTTATGAAACCGGGACTTCACATGGATCTCCCTACAATTATGATACGCATGTGCCGCTTCTTTTCTATGGGTGGGGCGTACCACAGGGCTCTTCAAGTGAAAAGACAACTATTCCTCAAATTGCTCCGACCCTATCCAATATGTTGGG
Source organism: Fodinibius salicampi (assembly GCF_039545095.1). Lineage (NCBI taxonomy): Bacteria > Pseudomonadati > Balneolota > Balneolia > Balneolales > Balneolaceae > Fodinibius > Fodinibius salicampi. The sequence goes on from NZ_BAABRS010000004.1 coordinate 90,203, forward strand.
TATTAGCTTTCCCAGTGGATCATCGGCAAAAGTCCTGGAGTTTAAATAACAGGTCATAAGCTTGTAAGGATATAAGGCAGGGTCTTTACAGAATAGCCCTGCCATTTTCTATAGCTTATATTGCTTTCCCAAGGGTAAAGCCAAGCCAAACAAGCAGAAGTCCCAATCCAAAACTGCCTATGGCATATAGAAAAGCATAGCCGGTATGCTCATGCTGAAGCAGGGAGAAGAATTCATAGGAAAAAGAAGAGAAAGTGGTGAATCCACCGCAGAAACCGGTTGCCAGCAATAGGCGATAAGGTTGACTTAAATTTTCGCTTATTACAGAAGCGATGATGATGCCTATAAAAAAAGAGCCCAATAAATTGACGAATAGGGTGCCCCACGGGAAAATAGACTGGGCACTTGTATTAACGTAATGGGTCATTAGATAACGGAAAATACTTCCAAAAAAACCACCGACACCGACTATTAAAATGGATTGTAGCATAGGATACTCCAGTTGGGTTATTTCTATAAATTGTTCACACAGGAGTCATCAGCTCTCTTCTAAAAGTAGAGAACGGCTATGGGCGAACTCCGTCGCCGTAGATAAATGAGAAAAACTACTTAAAACCGAGCTTATTTGCAGCTTAAGGTTGTGATTTTACTGGTAGCCGAATGGATTGCGTATCAACACGACTGTAGGTCAAGGTTATATCCACCGAATCACCAACGCTAAGATTCCTGTTGAGATCTTGAAGCATAATATGAAATCGCCCGGGACTCATATGCAATTTTTCCCCGGACGGAATAACCGGTTGGGAGACTGGACGCATTGCCATAATGCCGTTTTCGCCTTTATACGATTCATGAAGTTCAGCTTTAGCGGCGGCACTACTTGAAATATTCATCAAGGTATCCCGGGAGACTGTACCGTTACTTATAGTCAGATAGGCTGCACTCATACCTCCTTTTGTGGCGGGTCTAACCCAGCCATCTGATAATTCTATTTTACCGAATATGACTCCTTCGTGTTGTCCTTCCTTACTTTCATTGGAAGTACATGCACAGATCCCAACTATTACTAATCCGGTTAAAAGAATTAAGCGGGAAGAATTCATGGCATTAATATCACTAACGTATTTTTTGAAGGTCTTCGGACACATGTTCCGGGGGAACAACATTAGCAGGATATTCCGTTCGGATGCGTCCCTGTTTATCCATTAAATAGATGGTATTTGAATGGTTCATAAAGTATTCACTGCTATCTTGCTGCAGGGAATCAATTTGCGTTTTTTGGGCCACAATATTGAGCCTGTTTAGCAGAGAATCGACCTCGGAGGCAGAACCGGTAAGAAGAGAAAACTGGTCGTTAAGGTCATAAAGCTTTTTATATTTGGCCAATGTCGATGGGGTGTCCCGTTTCGGATCAAAAGTAAGTTCGACAAAACGAATATTGGTAGTGTCATCCAGTTCCGCTTGTATATTTTTCATATTCGCCGTAATAGCAGGACACACGTCCGGGCAGTGGGTATAAATAAAACTAATGACCGTTGTTTTACCTTTATAATCATCTGGGAATTGTACCTCTGTGCTGTCAGAATTAAAGAGTGTAAAGGATTCATTTCCAAGGTCAACAATAGTTTCAGGCCCGCAAGAAGCCAGCGCAATTGATAAGAGAAAGATAACCCAAACGAATAAGGACGTGGATTTCATAAGTGAAATATAAACGTTGGTAACAGTTTGAAATTCGTGGAGAGTGTTTGTTTAGGTCTCCAAAACTTTTCAAGGCAATGAAAAAATAATAACTATCAGAAAATGAGATAAGTTCAGTATAAAAAAGATATTATCTGTTTCTGACATGGAAAGATGATTATCACAAAGTAATGAACTTAAAAAAAGAAACGCACTTTAGGAAGGCGATGAAGTTAGTTGGAGAGAAACTTAGATATTCGTTAATTACCTGAGTCTTTCCAATAGCTCAGATACGACTATGAAGGATCAATAATAGCCACTTACTTTACTTCCTGATCTAGGGTTTTATTAAATGTGTCCCAGTAGCCAAAGGATCAGAAAAATGATCAGAAGTGTACTGAGAAGTCCACTGGGGCCATATCCCCATGTCCGGCTGTATCTCCAGGTTGGCAGAGAACCGAGAAGCATCAGAATCAGGACGATAATAAGAATAGTACCTAGCATAATAAACCTCATTAATTAAATATGAGTGAAACACCGGTCATTCTCAGTTTACAATCCTTTAAAGTTGGTATACCTCAATTATGTTCCCAGACAGGAAGATAATTTTGAGAATACCAAGTACTACTCTGATAAATGATGCTTATTGTTTGGAATGATTATGCCCATCAAGTATTCTTCTGTAGCCTATCTGAAGTTACTTAGAGATCATTTCTTGTTTTTGTTCCATTCTTCAAGCAATTGACGCATAATTATTTGAGCTGTTTGCCGGGATATCTCCTCAAGTTTTTTTCGATCTGCGGCATCATCCACTTCATAGGTGACGGCGTCAGCTCCAAAAGTGTGATAAATCCAATTCTTGGCAATAGGGGAGTTAGGCGGAAAAGGTTCAACATTAATGGGCATGTCCGGCGCCGCCTTTATGAGCGTATCTATCCACCCATAGGTAAAGTCTTCCGGGAAGGTCGAAATGTCTCGGTTAATCGGATAGAATATATTCTCATTCGTCGAGTGGAAATCAATTCCGTAGTACACGGTGCGGCTGGAATCATTGGTTAATGGCAGAAGATCATCACGAATAGCCTTGGTTTCCGGCTGATTAAAATGTTCCCAATCCCGGTTAAGGTCTATGCCCGCACCGTTATGTCGCCAGTGTCCGTTATCCACGCCATCCGGATTTACTACTGGATAGATCAGGATATCAAACTTGTCGCGGAAACTCTTTGCAAGTTCGCTGTCGTTGAGCATTGTTTCAATAAAGTATTGACTGGCTAGTCCCCCGGTAACTTCCGGCGGATGTTGACGCCCTGTGATAATGAGAACACCCCGGTTTCTGGTGGAGATATTTTGTACCGCACTAATTTTCAGGATGGGGCGGTTATTATGAGAGTATCCCACGGTATCCAGCTTGGCTACGGATGCTGAAGTGCTAATAGAGTCCGCCCACTGCTGCATGTCATCAAAGGTGAGTAGTTCCTGGGCCGATACCCAAAGCGGTTCTTCATATAGGTCAAGGGTAAGGGTAGCAGTCCCGGCTGCTGTATCTGCTTCAATTCTTGACAGAGGAATAGGACTCCAATGTTCGCCATCGATACTCAATTTGGGAAAATAGCGATGTTTTCCGTGTTTATAGGCAAGCTGCAGGCGTATTTTTTGAGGAGAATCGCTATGAATTTTAAAGGAGTACCATGGACTATTATTTATCGGATGATTTTCAGGCTCAATTACAACGCGATAGAGTGAATCTTTCACCCTGTAAAAATTGTTCATTCGGGCTCCGTCAAATTCATTGCTTATCCATACACCGGTCGATGATACGCCAATCGTTCGCTTGTGTTGCTCCTGTATTTCCTTATCAGTTGTATTGGTGACGCCTTCAGGATCGTAGGAATATCCGGTAAATTCGTCTGATGAAGTACAACTGCTTAACAGCAGTAACAAACTGAAGAGGCAGACAAAAGAGACAAACCGTAGATGCATTGCCATAGCTGATAGATTTATATAGGTTTTTAATTTTAACTCAAGGTATTGAAAAAATGAAGAATCGAAAACTGTATCTCAGATGTTATAAATCGCTTTTTGATCAGTAAAACCATTATCTTATAATATTTCCAAACTCTATTAGGCGGCGCTCATACTTTTAAATAGCTATAAGTAACGAATATTGTTTCCCCAAGTTGTTATTCACATATTTTTTGTCGGACTGCTGTTAGCCGGATGGACTACTGACGGGAGCTCCGCTCCTAATGATCCCGAACGTCCCCAGGTTTGGAAGGTAGAAATAGAGGGGAATGAGGCTTTTTCGGACGTTTTGCTGAGGGATCAAATTGCAACAGAGGTGCCTCCCTTCTTTAAAAAATTAATCTATGGTAGTAGAGAGGGGTATAGTCTGAATGAAACGACCATACGAAAGGATAATATTCGACTGGCAAATTATTACAAACGCCGGGGCTTCATCAACGTAAATGTTAATTATGAAATTAAAGAAGGAGATGAGCCCTGGAAAAAGGAAGTGTATTTTTATATAGATGAAAACGCTCCCGTTCATATAGAAAAGTTAGAGTACCAGATTGACAGTGAGGGACTAGATGAACAGGAAGTTCACTCCAAAAATAGTTTCGAAAGGGTGAAAAGAAATCATGCCTTCCAGGAAGGTAACAGGTATGAGTCCATACGAGAGCCGGAGGTAATTGGTAGTTTTACTGATGTACTTAAAAATATTGGCTTTGCCCATGCCTCTGTGAGTATTGAGGCAGAGATTGATTCTACAAATTTGAGTGCCAGTGTAATGATACATTGTAAGGCGGGTCCCCTTACTACTATTGGTGAGATAGAAATCAAGGATAACAATCGCCTGTCTGATGAATATATAAAAAGACAGGCTTCTCTTGAGGTTGGAGAACGATACAGTCTGGAAAAATTGCAGGATGCTCAACAACAGCTATTTAATCACCATCTTGTACGTTTTGCTACTATTAGTATTCCGGAGGAGCAACCCAGAGATTCTACTCTACGTTTGGTATTGCGGGTGCGGGAGAGAGAAAGTCGGTCCGTTGAATTATTAGCAGGGTTTGGAACCGAGGAGAAATTTCGTGGACAGGTAAGTTGGCAACACAGAAATGCATTCGGGGCTGCACATCGGTTTACTTCTACCGGCCGGGCGTCTTTTATCGAACAATCCCTCAGTCTTGACTACCTTTTTCCATATGTTTTTAATACGAAAAGCAGTGTTATTCTGTCTCCTTTTGTGCAGCATCTTCTGGAGAGTAATTTCGAATTATTCAGGACAGGTATTACCAATAGTTTTATTTATCAATACAGTAAAACTTTGACCGCATCCGCCTCTTATGAGTACACCAAAAACCGGGAGCTTTCGCAGCAATTTGCACAAAATATGCCCGATTCAACACAAAAATATGATCTCTCATCCCTGCAATTTTCGAGCTATTATACGCAAGGGTACGGTCGGCAGCAGGAAGGATGGGTAATACAGCCTTATGCGGAAATATTTGGTTTTATGGGACTAACCTCTTTAAACTTTCAGAAAATTTCGCTTGATGTCCGAAAATTTACACGGTTAAGCAGTTCTACCATGCTTGCTACCCGGGTACAGGGAGGACGCTTGTTTAATGTATCCACCGATTCTTTACCGCAAAACATCCGATATTATATGGGAGGTACCAATTCCGTTCGGGGCTGGCAACGTCGCCAAATGGGTCCAAAGCGGGCAGAAGTTGATAGCAGTGGTTTCCAGCGCTATGTGCCTTCAGGAGGGCGAGCCATGTTTGGTTTTAATCTGGAAATTCGACAAGAACTTAATGCACTCATAGATGGATTTGGAATAGCTGTATTTTTAGACGGGGGACAGATATGGGATTCAAACGTTGATCGGGGAATTCGTCCGATTCAATTTGGAACGGGTGGAGGTTTACGTTACCAGTCACCTATAGGGCCTGTGCGTCTTGACGTCGGATACAAAATTAACCCTACTCAGCAAGATTTAAATTTCTATAGGGGGCGTAATTATGGCAGTTCATGGGATCGCATTGGTATTCATGTTAGTATAGGTCAGGCATTTTAGATGGTTAAAACGGCATCACATAGCAGGTTAAAAAAATGGATGATTCGCCTCGGATGGGTGACCGTTATTTTGCTGTTTCTCATAGCTGCTCTGAGATTTTCACTGACAACTGATCCGGTTCGTAACTGGGTTAAGAATTATACCGTGAATGCTATCAATAGCCAACTTAACGCTAATTTAAGTATCGGGTATCTTTCGGGCGACCTATGGCGTGGCATTACATTGGAAAAAATACAACTGAATGTAGAAGATGAAGCTACTTTAGCGAGCATCGATTCAGTTCATGCCACTTATTCAATATGGAGTTTTTTTTCTGATCAGATGGTAGTATCCGATTTGAATGTATATAAACCTGTTACCCATCTGGAGCAACAAAATGGCCGATGGAATATGGAGAATCTGATAAAACCCACTCCTCCGCCAGATACGACTTCATCGGTATTTCCATTTCGTATAGATCATTTGTCCATTGCAGGTGGAGAGTTACACATAAATGGAGATTCCTTGGCACTGACCACTCCGATTGAAATAGCAAATATTGAACTCTTTGGTAATCTCGATATAAAAGAATCGGATTTTGAGGCAAAGGTGGAGGCTCTCGATTTCGAGTTTAATCATATTGCCGAGGGGAAAAAAGTATTTGTTGAGTCTGCAGCTACTTTTAAAAACAAACAGCTTACGCTAGAAGAACTGCAGTTATCTACAGCAGAATCAAGCTTACGTTCTTCCGGACTGGTGAATCTATCGGATTCGACTGTTGAGCTAGCTCTTTCTGCAAACCCATTATCTTTTCAGGATTTAGTTCCTTATAGCGAAGAGCTCTCATTACAACAGGAAATAGAGGCAGAGATATCACTTACAGGATCTTCGGGTGATTATAAGGCAAGTCTGCAGGCTCGTTCAAAAGACATTTACAATTTCAATGCAGAAGCAGACCTTAAGTGGGCCCCCGGAAGCGGAAGTGATCTGGAGAGATTACAAATGCAGGCCGATCGATTGGATTTGCAATCGCTGTTGGGAGATACAACTCTGCCAGCTATCGAAGAACTGGATCTGAATTTTACAGGTAATGTACCGCTGGCAGACTATCAGCAAAGCAAAGGCGATCTGGAATTGACAATAGCTCAGTTAGCGCATCCATCAGTTACGTTTAATCAGATTGAAAGTAAAGCCCAGTTACAAAATCAGGAGTTAGCGATTGACTTTCAGGCTATGGAGAATAAACAAAAGTTATCTTCAAGTATTACCATTCAACAGGTTTGGGGAAATCCCGGTATCCGGGGAGAAATTAGGGCACAGCGTATTAATCCGGGATATTGGTCCCAAAATGAGATGTTGGATAGTGAATGGGATATAGTCAGCACATTTTTTGGTGCAGGTTGGTATCCAGAGGAGAGTCCCTGGAAATATCATATCAGTGCTATTGATCATAGTAAAAATCGTTCCTACAACAGAAAGCTATCAATGCAGGGGCAGGTGAATATGAATGGGCTGACAACAAAGGGACGTCTCAATCTAGGGGATGGTTTGGTAAAAGTGGATGCCCGCCTTAATGAGTTGCAAGACCAGCCCACCTATAATTTTAATTTAGGAATGGATCAATTAGATCTGGGGGAAGTCTTTCAGATTGATTCACTGCAAACTTCTCTTAATGGATCTGTTTCTGGTAAAGGCACCGGTTTTACACCCGCTGATATGCAGTTAAACCTGGCTTTGGCCATTGATTCTTCTGTGGTAAATAAGGAATCTATATATCAACTGGATGGAAAAATATCTGTAATAGATACGGTGGCCGAGGTTAAAGGAATTGAACTATCAAGTATGATTGCCGACGGAATGATCAAGGGGCAAAGGCATCTTCAAAATCCTTTGGATCCTGACAATAGATTTAATATCAATCTGAGGGTAAAGGATATAAGTTCATTGGCTCCTCTTATGGGTGTAGACACTGTTGCAGCCGAAGGGACCGTTAATGCGGAGTTGCATCTTGCTGAAGGCAATGACTTACAAATGGAGAGTACTTTTGAACTGTCAAATATCGTTTTGGATGAATTATTTACCACGAAACAAGCTCATGGAGATATTAGCGCTGTTATTAAGGAAAAGAACGAGTATGCGTTGGATATTAATTTAATTTCTCCTGTTATTTCTGATATTCAGCTACATGATGTATGGATAAAAACCGCCGGTGAAGTTAGAGAGGATGAAACAGCAGGCAACTACGAACTTCGCTTTAGTGGTACATCAGGAGAGTATTTAGAGCAGAGGGGACAATATGCTGTGAGCGATGATTCAACAAATGTTCGAATATCCGAATTTGATATTGTAAGTCCCGATTTGGTCCTTAGCCTTAATGAGTCGTTCAATGTAGATTTTTCTAAAGGAGTACTCCGGATGGATACCTTGCAGATGACCTCCTCCAGTGGTGCCTTTGTTGAGTTGGCTGTTCCGTATGCCGATTCACTCCGCCAGCAAGGATCGCTTCAGGGAAATAGTATAAATTTGGCCCCCATTCAGGAGGCATTATTGAAAGAATCCTATGTAAATGGCATTCTTTCCGGTGAAATGGAGTTCAATCGTACAGATACTACGTTACGGGCCGATGGAAGTATAGTAATGTCCGGTCTTTCATATCAGGAACTTAATTTTGATTCGCTCTCTATTGATGGAAAGATTGATGAAGAACGCTTAACCGGCAGCCTGTTAGTACAAGATCAGGGGGACGAACTGATGTGGGGGAAAGCAGATGTGCCGTTTCGGTTAGCAGATCCGGAAAGTTTGCCAGATACGTTTTTTGATGAGTCCGTTAATGGGGAACTGAGGATTCGGGCTATTGCAATGGAACGTTTTGAACCTATATTTGAGGAACTAGGATTTACAGAAACTTCCGGAATTTTGACCGGAAGAGCTGACCTCTCAGGAACCGCAGGTTCTCCTCAGTTTTCTGCCCGAACAACGTTGCATCAGGCGGTTCTTTCTGGTGTAGAACTTGACTCAGTATCCGCTGCAGTCAATTATGAGCATGCTCAATCCGTACTCAACCTCAATGGTTCTATTACTTCCCTTAAACAGACAGCTGCAGAACTAGAGACCGTCCTTCCCTTCTATATGGATTTTAAAACCTTTGAGGTTACCTATCCGGATGGGAACGATCCTATATCAGCGAATATCAAGACTCAGGATTTTAATTTAGCAGCGCTCAATGATTTTCTGGACGATCAAACAGCCCGGGATTTGCGCGGGAGTATAAGTGGTAATGTCATGCTATCCGGTCCTATTGATAGTCTGGAAACGAATGGTGCTTTTACGCTGCGCAGAGGAGGTATCCGTATAATTCCGCTGGGAATTCGTTTGAATGAAATGCGATCTGATATCCACTTCGAGAAGGGGCAAATGCGAATAGCGGAATTTACTACCCGTAGTGGTAATGGTAGGCTTAATATAACAGGGACCACCGATTTTGCTGATTTCGGTATTAGTAATATGGATATTCGCCTGCGTACAAAAAATTTCAGGATCGCTAATACCAATGAAATGAATGCCATTGTAAATGCTGACATGCGGATGCAAGGTCCCTTTTATGGAGCACACTTGTCTGGTGATCTGGAGTTTGTTAGTGGTTTTTATGAGTTACAGAACTTTGGGGAGGAATCAGTAGAAAATATAAAGCTGGATTCTGAGACAGAGGAGGAGCTGAATTTTTCTGTATTCGATTCGTTGAGTATGGATATGAATATTTCCTTCAACAGACGGTTTTTTGTCCGAAATAGCCAGTATCTTGATATGGAGATGGAATTGGATGGTTCCCTTGATGTGGTTAAGGAGAAAGGAAATGATATGCAGCTTTTTGGTACCATGAATACAGCAGATGGGTATGCTCGTCCTCTTGGCAAAAGATTTGAAATTGAAGAAGGTTCGGTCATTTTCAGCGGAGAACCCACCAATCCACAGATGAGCGTTCGGTCAATGTATGCACCGCCACAAACCCAGGAAGAGATCAGGATATGGTATATTATTGAGGGAACGGTAGAAGATCCAAAGTTTAAGTACGAGAGTCAGCCGCCAATGGAGCTGGAAAATATTCTCAGCTATACCCTTTTTGGTCAGCCCTTCTATGCACTGGATTCCTGGCAGCAGGTAGTGACAGGGTCTGGCAACAATACATCTGCTACCACTATCGCTCTGGATGTGCTGCTCGATCGTGTGGAGTCTCTGGCAACACGGAAGCTTGGCATTGATGTAGTGAGAATTGATAATACCAATACCGGCGGACAAACGGGGACCTCAGTTACCACAGGTTGGTATATTAATCCAAAGGTATTTTTTGCTATACAAAATGTGATAACGGGCTCTACCCCTAATACTGGTTTTCAGCTGGAATATCTGTTGCGCGAAAACCTGAAATTGATGCTGCGCCAGGGAAATGGAATCCGGGAAGGCATAGACTTAAAGTGGGAGCACGACTACTAAAACGAAACTAACCGTTTAGCTACGATAAATATTCAAAGATTAAGTATTATAATTTTTATTATTCGTATTTATGTTCATGGATGCCCTGGATCGCCCCTGAATGAAGGATACAAACACAAAGAGAATAAACGATATAGAATCAAAAATTGATAGGTAAGCTATGTTTAACAATAAAGACCAGCAGTTAGCCGATAAAATTCTCAACTTCAGTTGTGAGCTTAAAGAAGGACAAAATGTGATGCTTCAGTTGGTAGGACTCAATGGCATTGGATTGCTTCGGGCCTTGGTAAAAAAAGTACGGGAAATGAATGCCCATCCCTTTGTACAGATTGAAGATACTGAAGTTCGCCGCATACTTGCTGAAAAGGGAGACAAAGAATTTTGGAAAAATCAGGCTGAAACAGATCAGCTGCCCCTTATGAAGAAGATGGATGCTTTCGTAGGCATCCGGGCCTCGCTCAATATCTATGAACAGGCTGACGTCAGTAAAAAGGCCAATAAGGCCTATGCCGATTATTTTGCTGATCCGGTTCACTTTAAGGAACGAGTGAATAATACTAATTGGGTAGTGCTCCGCTATCCTTCAGAAGCCTTTGCCATGAATGCCAGAATGCCAACCCAAAAGTTTCGCGATTTCTACTATAAGGCTTGCCTGTTGGATTACAGCGAATTAGCCGAGGCTATGAAACCGCTTCAAAAACGACTGGAAGATACCAAGAAAATCCGTCTGGAAGGTGAGGGGACGGATATTGAATTTTCGGTAAAAGGTCAGACATGGATTCCCTGTTTTGGAAAGCGTAATATCCCGGATGGGGAGCTGTTCTCTTCGCCTGTCTTATCGTCTGTTAATGGACATATTACCTATGCTCCCAGCGTATATCAGGGCAAACCGTTTGAGTTTGTTAAACTGGAAGTCTGCGATGGAGTAGTAGTGGATTCTGACTCCTCCGATAATGAAGCGCTTGAAGAGATACTGGATACGGATGCCGGAGCACGACAGTTTGGGGAGTTCAGCTTTGGATTGAATCCCGTGATTGAGGAGCCGATGTACGATATCCTCTTTGATGAAAAGATTTATGGTTCCAATCACCTGACCCTCGGTAATGACTACGAAATTGCCCCCAATGGAAATGAAAGTAATATCCACTGGGATTTGGTCTGTATAGGTGCCGATGTGTATCTGGATGGCGAGAAAGTCAGGGAGGGACGCACCTTTATTGCGGATGATTTGAAGGGCTTGAATCCAGAGAATTTGTTGTCCGACTGATTTGAAACTTACGTAATACCGGCAATTATTTTCCTTGGGTTTATCATTCTGGGGGCGATTCTTTTAAAAAGGGATCGGCCCCAAAAATAATTAGGGATAAAGGGGCAAATATTATTTTTTTTCGCTATAATAATAGTCCCACCTTAATCATAAAAAACAGAGAGAAAAATGAACCAGGAAAAAAAGGAAAAAGGGATGAAAGAGACCGGACATCGAAATCCAGATAAAGATAAGATTTCGATACCTTGTTGTCCGGAGTTGAAAACCGACGAGGCATGCGATATTATTGATTTTCAATATCGTACCGTACATAATGCCCAGGTTAGCCTTGATAATACCAGTCGTAGAATTCCAGTTGAGGTTATCATTAAAGCCCGGTTGGAACGTTGTACAGGACCACTTGCGCTTGGAGATTTAGTATATACTAATACACTTTATCCTGGTGAGAAGGTGCGCCTGTTTAGCATAGATCGCCGAAGTCGATTTAGTTACGACAGCAGTACAAACATAAGCTATCGGCATGAGCAGACCTCAGAGGAGCGTTATTATATGTCTTCGATGAGTGATTTTATGTCTGACCTGTCTATTCGGAATGAAGGGAGTTCCTCTAATAAAAACCGGGGGAGTACAAAAACAAGCGGAGGCACCAGCGGCCCTATCGAAACCTTCTTTTCAGGCCCTTCAGTGGATATTGAAGGAAGTTACGATGCCGAATCTACCAGTACGTTCCTTCGTGAGCTTAATCAGCATGTTGAGTCGTCCCACCACAGTTCGGTGCAAGCGACACGGACGGCCAGCAGTGTTTCGGTAGGTGAGGTTAATACCCGTAGCCATGCCGAGGGAGAAACCGAAGATCATTTTGAATCTTCTTCCCGGGTATTTTCAAACCCCAATCATTGCCATGCAATTACATACTACTTTTATCAGATCAATAAAACTCAAACCATAAAATTTACGATTGAGTCTATTCGACGAAGAGTCATTGACCCGGCAGCCAATACAAAGGTTGCCAACAACCCGTTTATTTCCCGGGGAGATATATCGGTGATACCTAACTCGGTGCTGGCAACGGATGAAAATAGGTTATCGGTAGAGCGTCGGGGACGTGAAAGCGTCTCGGCCGATCTTGATAATGCTGTACGCCTCAATCCGGATCAGAGGTTTTCCCGGGTTGATACGGCGGCAACATTTGCTTCGTTCAACACCGCTGAGCCTTTATCTCCATCGATACGGGCAGAAGCACTTGCGATCGTAGATCGGGATTTGGTGAACGCCGGATTGCTGAAAGAAGAGGGAGGAGATATTTCAGAGGAAACCCGTCAAAAGTTTTCTTTTGAGCTTACATCTTCTCTGCCAACGCCCGGATTGTTCGTACGCAGTTGCTTGGATGAATGTAATATTTGTGAGCCAGCCGTAATGCGTGAAATACAGTTGGATCTGGAATACAAAAAATTGCAGAATAAGTTACTTGAACGTCAGATAGAGTTGCTTGAAAAGTCGCAGGAGTATCGTTGTTGTCCAGCTGATGAAGAAGAATCCGAGGACGATGATGGATAATCCGTTTATCCATTAATAGAATAAAAAGCAGCACCATAATCTGGTGCTGCTTTTTTATAAGCCTTTAGTTTGATAAAAATATTTATGGGCCCTTAAAATCTGCCAGGATTAGATTGAGGTACAGAAATTATGTGCTTTCAATTAAGTAAGTATGAGCATGAAGAAGCGACATACAACGGATTATCCAAAAGCCTATCGTTACCGCCGTATTGTCCGGGCTAAACGATATATAGATGAGCATTTTAATGAATCCATAGATCTGGAAGCAATTTCTGAGGAAGCTAATTTTTCCAAATTTAATTTTTGCGACTTTTTATAAGTGCATATAGTAAAACGCCCAATCAATATCTTACTGAACGGAGGATAAAATATACCTACAGATTATTAACGGAAGATCAGTTATCGGTCTCTGAAATATGTTTTGAGAGTATTGGTTCGTTTTCATCATTATTCAAACGAGAGTTGGGGTTGTCAAGGCGCGGATGGGTATCCGGATGGAGAGCCGGGAGGTAAGCAGCCAGGTATTATTCACCAGACAGATTAATAAACTGAATATGTTACCAGAGTCTATATAATTAATCTTGTCCTGTATCTCCGGTGCGGGATGACAGTATAAGCCATATCCTATAGGGAAAAGCGGTAGGTAAAACAGTCTTTATGCGAGGAGCGGGCAACTTATTAATAATATTTAAGTTGTTTTTTAAAATATTTCTTAATTACATAGAGTAAACCTCTACTCTAAAGCAACGTTTATGTCTGAAATAATCTCTTCCCTTAACTGGCTGGCGGTTATTGTAGCTACCGTGGTGTATTTTGCTTTAGGCGCACTCTGGTACAGTAACCTGCTTTTTGCAAAAACGTGGATGAAGTTACGAAATGTTACCGAAGAAGATATCGGAGAACCTAATCCGGTTATTTTTCTCTACTCTTTTATCCTGCAGTTTATAGCCGTTGCTTCTCTTGCATTGTTTATGAAAGCAATGGGTATTGGAAGTGCTGGAAATGGAGCCTTAATAGGATTTGGGGCAGGCGCCGGTTTTGTATTCACTCTTGCTGGAACGACCGGAATCTTTTCCGAAGTTCCTATGAAACTTCATTTTCTTGATAACGGCTATCACGTAATTGGATTAGTGTTGGCCGGACTTGTACTTGGTTGGTGGTAAAAATATCGGCAGTCGGTTTAATCTCGTCCCGTACCTCAGGTGCGGAATGTATAAAAGACTGCGCACCAGAGGTACGCAGCCCAGATTTAGATCTTAGATTTTAAGTAGGGTAGAATATTCCTGATTTACAGTAAACTGCTAACTGCATTTAATCTGCCCACGCTTCTGCGTTATCAAACACTTCCGCAAATTCGATACTCTCACCGTCCTTGCTGATGGTAGCCTCAAAATGGGCTTTGGCTTCTTCTTCACGCTTGATCAGTTCAGTAGCAAGCTTGTCGATAATCTTCGTTTGTATTAGTCGCTTAAGCGGACGGGCTCCGTATACGGGATCGTATCCGCGTTCGGCCAGCCAGTCTTTAACATTGTCTGAAACCGACAGCTTGATATCCTTTTTGTCCAGCATCTTGTGGACGCGGCTGAGTTGGATATCCACAATTTCCCGGATGTGTTCTTTCTCCAGCGGATGGAATACAATGACATCATCCACACGGTTTAGGAACTCCGGACGAATTTGTTTCTTGAGCTGCTCCATCAGTTGATCTTGCAGTTTGTTATAGACTTCATCCGTGAATTTTCCGCCCGTCTCTTCAACTTTTTCGGAGATAAGGTGAGAACCTATGTTGCTGGTCATAATGATTATAGTATTAGTGAAATCCACCGTTACGCCTTTGTTGTCCGTAAGGCGACCTTCATCCAGTACCTGCAAGAGCATATTGAATACATCGGCATGTGCTTTTTCGATCTCATCCAGTAAAATGACTGAGTATGGCTTGCGCCGCACAGCTTCGGTAAGCTGACCGCCTTCATCGTAGCCTACATAGCCAGGGGGGGCACCCACCAAGCGACTTACGCTGTGTCGTTCCATGTACTCACTCATATCAATGCGGACCATGGCATCTTCGTCATTAAAGAGGAAGTTGGCCAGTGAACGGGCAAGCTCGGTTTTACCAACTCCCGTTGATCCGAGGAAGAAGAACGATCCGATGGGACGCTGGGCATCCTGCAAGCCGGCGCGTGAACGCCGCACGGCATTGGATACCGTTTCAACTGCGGGATCTTGTCCTACAACGCGCTTATGCAGTTCCTCCTCAAGGTGAACCAATTTTTCCCGTTCGCTCTGCAGCATCTTCCGAACCGGGATGCCGGTCCATCGTGATACAATATCAGCAATATCTTCGTATTCGACTTCCTCTTTGAGCATGGCACGGCCTTCCTGCACTTCTTCCAGCTGTTCTTTCGTCTCTTCAAGATCTTTTTCCAGCTGGTTGATGGTGCCGTATCGCAGCTCGGCTACCTTCTCATATTTTCCTTCGCGTTCCGCCTTTTCGGCTTCATTGCGCGAGGTTTCTATCGCCTGTTTGAGATCGCGTGTTTTCTTAATCAGGTCGCGTTCGGTATCCCATTGGTTGCGCATGGTCGACCGTTTCTCTTCAAGATCAGCCAATTCTTTTTCAATATTTTCAATTTTTTCTTCATTCTGTTCCCGTTTCAGGCCCTCGCGCTCGATTTCAAGCTGACGTATTTGCCGCTCCACCTGGTCCAGTTCTTCCGGCATGGAGTCGATCTCCAGTCGCAATCGGGAAGCAGCCTCGTCAATCAGGTCGATAGCCTTGTCTGGCAGGAATCGTTCGCTGATGTACCGGTGAGAGAGTTCCGCGGCGGCTACCAGGGCTTCATCTCGAATTTTTACTCCGTGATGGAGCTCATAGCGTTCCTGGAGTCCGCGCAAAATCGAAACTGTATCTTCCACACTGGGTTCATTGATCAGCACTTTCTGCATACGGCGCTCGAGGGCACGGTCCTTTTCTATATACTTGCGGTACTCATCGAGGGTAGTGGCACCAATAGCGTGGAGTTCGCCGCGGGCCAGCGAGGGCTTCAGAATGTTAGCGGCATCCATAGAGCCTTCGGAAGCACCGGCTCCAACCAGTGTATGGATCTCATCAATAAAGAGAATAATTTCTCCTTCTGAGTCCTGTACTTCGTTAACAACTGCTTTCAGTCGTTCTTCAAATTCACCACGAAATTTGGTCCCTGCCATCAGGGCCCCCATATCAAGAGCAACAATACGCTTGGACTTCAGCCCCTCTGGCACATCGCCGCGGTTTATACGCAGTGCCATTCCTTCTGCAATAGCGGTCTTTCCTACTCCGGCCTCTCCGATTAATACCGGGTTATTCTTGGTGCGCCGGGAAAGAATCTGCATGACGCGCCGGATCTCCTGGTCGCGGCCAATAACTGGGTCAAGTTTATTCTTTTCAGCCTCTTCATTAAGATCACGGGCATATTTTTTGAGCGCATTATAGCGGCTTTCCGCATTGGGGTCATCTACTTTCTGAGAACCACGGACATCCTGCATAACCTGTAAAACATTATCCTTGGTTACACCGTGTTGTTTTAAGAGGCGTCCCGCTTCGTTTTGAGCTTTTAGCATTCCAATTAGGATATGCTCGGAACTGATGTACTCGTCTCCCATTTCATTTGCAGATGATTGGGCCTCATCAAACAGTTCTTTGGTATCGTTTGCCAGGTACTGTCCGGATACAGATGCACCCTTAACGACCGGCAGCTTGTCGATACGTTCTTCTAGTTCCGATTTTAGTTGAGGCACCCGCACGCCAACTTTGTTGAGAATGGTATTTACCACATTATCAGCATCGGTGAGTAACGCCATGAGAATATGGGCCGGAGCCACCGCCTGGTGGTTATTGCCGGAAGCCACATCAACAGCTTCCTGTACCGCTTTCTGGGCTTTAAGTGTAAATTTATCTAAATTCATAGTGTTATAATCACTCTGTTAAAATTCATTGGTTGATCTATTCTGTTATTAAAGAAGCCAATACCATACCGCATCTTGAAATATGTCTATTTTTCAGTTTTGATATGTCATAAAGGGTGAAGCAATGAATTTGTTACTGTAACTGTGAAACCATAACCTGCCATATAGGACTAAAATGAGCAGCTTTGGCAGTTATTGAATGATAGAATTATAATTTGTTGTTTAAATCACTAAAGCACCAATTAAATTGTTGTTTTATGAAAAAGATAACATTCAAAGGCAGGATAGTTGAACTGAAGCGCGGAGATATTACCAATCAACCGGATGTGGATGCGGTGGTAAATGCTGCCAATGCTCAGCTCCGTACCGGTGGAGGAGTTGCAGGAGCAATTCATCGGGCTGCGGGACCTGAACTTACTGAAGAAACTCGTTCGATGGCACCGATCAAGCCCGGTGAAGCAGTCATTTCAGGGGGACACAATCTGCCCAATAAATATATAATACATTGCCTGGGACCGGTTTACGGGCGGGATAAGCCAGAAGATAAGCTATTGGGATTTTGTTATAAAAATTCACTTAAATTAGCAGAAGACCATGAGATAGAACGTATTGCTTTCCCCGCGATTTCAACTGGGGCTTTTGGATATCCCATGGATGAGGCCGCAAATGTTGCATTCAAAACTATTAAAGCAAGTATACCCAACCTGAAATGGGTACAGCTGATTCGGTTTGTCCTCTGGGGAGAAGAAGCCATGAAAACACATAAAAAGATAATGGAACAGGTATTTGAGAGTAACGGATAATTATGGTTTATCCATTATCCATAAATTTGATTTAATACATATGCCAGACGTACCCCGGCTTTAAGTAACTGTTGGTCCAAAAGATCGCGGTTATTATACTGGTATTGATAGCCAATTTGATTGTCATCGGGGAGGTCATAGATTTGGTCACGATATTCCATGGACTCATGTGCCCAATCCAGTATATCTCCCTGTTGCCACTCTCTCAGTTGTTCTTCTGTTGGATGATTAACAGCGTTAGAAAATTCTGTATAGCTTAGCTTGGTATCATCAATGATTTCGGAGTCCCATACTCGGTGGAGGTTTGAAGGCTCATAAAACCACTCAACTTTGGTATCATTGCCACCACGGTCTTCCCCCGTTCCGACATGCATCGGCTGATGCAGATCTCCGACCAAATGAATGAGCATTTTAAGCTTTTTCGCTTCTTCCTCTTCTGATAAATTTCCTTCTTTCAGTTCCGTAATGATGGTTTGAAGAGCGTTAATAAGGTCGCCATCAGGATTTTTTTCTGTTTCCTCATAGGTCATTCCGTCGGGAATGGTCACCCAGTGCCAGGCATGAGTATGGTCATATCGTGAATCGGATCTTATTTTATCCATCCAGGTACTGGCAATGGCCATAGATTCATGCCCTAAAATTTTTGATATAGCCATTTCAGCTTTTTTATCCAGGTAATCAGCTGCAATATCACCTACAATGCGATGACCTGTTTGTCCCCACTTTTTTTGCTTATTATCCGATATATCCACAGGATTAATGAGGAGCAGAGACAGGATTAAGGTGATTAGAAAAGTCATATGTAGAATAGATTAAGTCAAAATTTTCAGGCAGTTCAAATATGCCTACTTTTCAGTAAAAAGGTAAACTCTTTTCTGAATTTTAATATAGTTACGGAGTCTGAATGTATGAGCTACTTAACATATTCTTTTTATTTTTTCATACCGCATGGATGCTGTTCAACCTTTTTGGATGGATATGGAAAAGAGTCCGGAAATGGAATTTATTATCTTTGCTGCTAACTGCTTTTTCGTGGTTTGGACTTGGAATATGGTATGGATTGGGATATTGCCCCTGCACTCATTGGCACTGGCTGGTGCGCAGGGAACTTGGCTATACGAATATGCCTAGCTCCTACATAAAGTTTTTAATTCAGGAGCTAACGGCAATGAATATCAGTGCAGTCGCAGTAGATTGGCTGACTGGGGTGAGCTTTGGTCTTGCGCTTATACTCTCTGTGGCTCTAAATATCAGGGATTACAAACAAAACCGGAGGAGGTAAAAGAATACTATAATTGTCGCAATTATTCCGTTATACATTACTTTTGAGCCAACTTTTTGAAGAGTTTTTTCTCCTCGGCTGAAAGTTGTTCCGGTACTTCTATTTGAATACGAACCAAGAGATCTCCCTGTTTGGATGAATGCTTGAACTTAGGCATTCCCATTCCATTCAGTCTGAAGAGTTTTCCACTTGAAGTCCCTTCCGGGATCGAAAGTTTGGCCTTGCCACTTAGTGTTTGCACGACTGTTTCACCACCCAGTACTGCGGTATATAAATCTATGGGATGATCGAGATAGAGGTTATCTCCTTTACGTTCGTACTCTTCGGGCATATTAATACGGACAGTCAGGTAAAGATCACCGCGCGCGCCGTTTCGGGCTCTTGACGTTCCCTTGCCTTTAAGTTTTAGGCGCTGACCGTCTTTAATACCGGCTGGTATTTTAATCTTCATCTTTTCTTTCCCAACCCTGAGCGTACGGGAGGTACCTTCAAAGGCCTCTTTTAGTGAGATAGTAACCTCGGCCTTGGTATTCTGTTTCGTTTTTGCTGATGCAGACCGCTTACGGGCATTACTTTGGTATCTTCGGCCCTGGGTGCGAGTCTGTTGAGCCTGCTCAAAAGGATTGCGCCCCCCGCCAAAAATGGTTTCAAAAAAACTGGAAAAGCCACCGCCGCGTCCGCGGGCACCTGCATCTCTGGCACCGCCGCCACCAAACAGATCATTAATGTCAAAACCCTTTTGATAGCTTTGCTGGCGCTGTTGTCCGCCAAAGCCACGTCCCTGACTTTGTTGGCGGGCGTAGTCTGACCAGTTAAAGTCTTGGGCATTACCGCCAGCACGCTGATATTTTTTCCAATCTTTGCCGACTTTATCGTAGAGGTTTCGTTTTTCTGGGTCGCTTAACACTTCATAAGCCTCCCCGACCTCCTTGAATTTATCTTCCGCGGAGTCGTCGTCAGGATTCTTATCCGGATGATATTTGGCCGCCTTTTTGCGGTAGGCCTTTTTTATTTCATCCTGAGATGCATCTCTGGAGACTCCCAGTATGTCGTAATAGTTTTTGTATTCCATAATGCCATTTAAACTCTCATCACTTTCAAGTGTTTGCTATATATAGAAAAAGCAAATAAAGTGCCATCCTGAAAAGACTAACGATTTGTCAAAAAGAGAGAATGTCTTCGCCAGCTTGTCATAAAAAAGCCCCTCCGGCTTAGAATCGGAGGGGCTTAAAGAGCATTTGTCGTTAATTTTAAGAAGAATTAGAGCTCAAAAGCGATGTATTGCTTGTTACCGCCACGCAATACCTGTAAGAGAACAACATTATCGTCTCCTTCAGCGATACTGCGAACAGCTTCTTGAAATTCACCTACAGAAGATATAGGATTGCGATCTACTGATATGATAACATCGCCTCTTTGCAGGCCCTGTTGCTGAGCATTACTTCCGCGCGTAACCTCTGTTACTACAACGCCTTCCTGACCGGGATCCAGCTGTAGCTGCCGCGCGATTTCACTATTCAGATTACGGACGCTAAAGCCAAGCTGTTCGTCCATTGATTCTCTGTCAGTAGGTCTGTTTTGGTTCGCCATCATCTCGTCAGGCATTTCACCAAGGGTGACCGTAATATCCCGGGTATCTCCATCACGATTTATCGTTAATTCTACCTCGTCGCCCGGAGAGGAGGTACCGATTTCAGTGCGGAACGCACCCCAATTTCGGATGGGTTCACCATCAATAGCCTGGATAACATCATCTTCTTGAAGACCAGCCTCTTTTGCAGGACCATCTTCCTCAACGCTACCTACAATAACGCCGTATGGCTGATCAAGACCCAGAGCTTTTGCCATGGTAGCATCCACTTCACCACCCATTGAGATACCTAAATATCCACGTGTAACATGGCCGTGCTCAATAATCGATTCCATCACGCTTTTGGCGATATTTATGGGAACCGCGAAGCCGATACCGTCATTACCTCCGGAACGCGAAGCAATTGCCGTATTGATGCCGATAAGCTCGCCATTCATATTGACCAATGCGCCACCGGAATTACCGGGATTAATAGCAGCATCCGTCTGAATGAATCGCTCATAGCCTCCCTGTTCCGCTAGAATGCCAACATGGCGATCTTTAGCCGAAACAATTCCCATCGATACGGAGTGGGCAAGTTCAGCCCCAAGGGGACTTCCTATGGCCAGTACCATTTCGCCCACGCGGATCTGTTCGCTGTTACCCAACTCAATCACGTTGAGATCTTCTGTATCAACCTTTAAAACAGCAATATCCGTTTGGGGATCTGTACCCACGACCTCAGCGGTTGTTCTTGTGTCGTCATAGAATTTAACTTCTACTTCATCAGCATTTGCAACCACATGATTATTGGTCAGGATATATCCGTCCTGTGATACGATGACACCGGATCCTAGTCCTTGACGCCGATACTGTTCAGGTTCTCCCTGGGGATTGCCAAAAAAACGAGAAAATGGATTTTGTCGTTCTACGGTCTTAGTTACCCGAACCGTTACTACCGTAGGATTTGTTTGATCGGCAATATTGACAATAGCGTCGTTGAAGTCCTGAAGGGTAGGAGCATTCTGATTATTTGATTGGGGGACTTCTGTAGTAGAGGAGAAATCGGGCATGGTAAAGACAGAGGCTTTCTCCGACTCCAAATCAAGGGTATAAAACCCTAAAAGGAGTACCGCAGCCAAAATCCAAAGTACATTCGAATATTTAATGTTTTTCATATTTAACTCCGTTTTGAATCATAATTTTGTTTAAAAAAACTTGTAAGTCCTGATAGATGAATAAACCCCTTAAATGCGTTTATTATTGTGCAATATTTTTATGTCATATTAAACGAAGAGAAAGGCGGAAGCTACTTTTCAGGCAACTTCCGCCATTGGGATCGGGATAATAAGGGATTGTGAAAATCAGTTAACTTATTTCAATTTGTTTTTTCACTTTGTCTTCATTTTTGTCGATGGAGATATTCAGAAGGCCGTCTTCATACGAGGCTTGAATGCTATTCTCATCGACGTTGTCCGGAAGCTGGAAGGAACGGTTGAAAGAACCATAACTGGTTTCTACCCGATGGAAGGTTTTGCCTTCCTCTTCATTTTTAAATTGCCGTTCACCGCTGATGCTCAGCCGTCCATTTTCCAGACTGATATCAATATCTTCCTTTTTCATGCCGGGCAGCTCAGCAGATATTTGGAACTGCTTTTCTGTCTCTGAGATGTCAATGCCGGGCACAAAACTATCACGGCGCGAACTTACAACATCGTTGAAAAATTCGTCCATGATATCAGAAAATCGTTTGGATGCCACGTCTTTGTTGGGTCGGTTATATCTTACAAGTGTCATAATAATTACCTCCTAAAAGGTTTTTGTTTAAAAGTTGTTTTGTTTCAATCAAACTCACTTTTAAAGGAGCAATAGCTATGCCAAGGCGGGAAAGAGGAATAAGCGGCTGACATTCAGCCAGAAGGAACTGATTTTTTTACAGAAACGATGGAGGGCAGCAAAAAAATGTCATAGCTCCCGTCGACAAAGCGACAGCGGGCTGTATTTGTGGCAGGGATTAGTAAATTGGTTGTCAGTTATTGGTAATTTGGGATGAGACCAATAACTGACAACCAGTAATAATGGATTTTAATAGATTATTAACTATAACTTTTTTTCCATTCTTTAGCTACAAGGAAAGCCATTTCTAAGCTTTGTTCATAGTTAAGGCGCGGATCGCAGTACGTTTCGTAGTTGTGGTGAAGCTCTCCTTCATGCAGACCTTTAGCTCCTCCCACACACTCCGTTACATTATCTCCGGTAAGCTCCAGGTGTACACCGCCAAGGTAACTTCCCTGGTCGCGGTGGATGGCAAATGTTTTGCGCATTTCGGAGAGAATATCGTCGAAATTACGAGTTTTTATATCGTCATCGGTAGCAAAAGTATTTCCATGCATGGGATCGCAACTCCATACTACCGGCATCCCCTCATGCTTGATGCGCTGGATTAGGTCCGGCAGTCCCTTTTCTACTTCGTCTTTACCGAAGCGGGTAATAAGAACAATCTTTCCCTGCTCGTGGACCGGATTCAGCTTATTGATAAGATTCAACGTTTCATCTATATCGTAATTTGGTCCGATCTTAATTCCAATAGGATTACGGATTCCACGCAAATATTCTACGTGTGCTTCATCTATATTGCGGGTCCGATTTCCCAGCCATACCATATGGGCACTCAGATTGTACCATCCTTCGCGGCGGGGCACCTGGCGTGTTTGTGCAGAATCGTAATGGAGATTCAGAGCTTCGTGCGAAGTATAAAGATTAACTTTCTGTACAGTATTAAACTGGTTGGGCGTGATGGTTTCCATAAAGCTAACCGCTTTCTGTATGGAGTTAACCATCTCTTCGTATTCCTTATAATACTTGTTTTCGCGCATGAAATCCAGCTCCCAATACTCCGGATGGTGGAGATCTGCAAAGCCCTCATCGGCCAATCCGCGGAGGAAATTAAGCGTTAAGGCCGCCTTTTCATATCCTTTGAGAAGTCTTTGCGGATCAGGCATGCGGTCCTCGCGAGTAGGGTTGATGCTATTGATCAGATCGCCCCGGTAGTTATGAATCTTTTCGCCATCCACAATTTCAAAATCATTGGAACGGGGTTTCGCATACTGTCCGGCAATACGTCCGATACGGACGATAGGTGTTTCCATCTCGTGAATGAGTATAAAACTCATCTGTAGCAATACCTTCAGCAAATTGACAATCTTGGGCGACTTGCATCCGGCAAAGCTTTCAGCACAATCTCCTCCCTGTAGCAAAAAACTGCGTCCCGCAGCTACATTTGCGAGTTTGTTCTTTAGTGCTTCAACTTCCCAGGAAGTAATAAGCGGTGGATTTTTCCGTAATTCTTCATACGCTTTTTGCAGTTCTTCCTCATCCGGATATGGAGGTAACTGCTTGATGGGAAAGTCTTTCCAAGAAGTTGGAGACCAGTCTTTAGGGTTTGCAACTTCGGTTGCTACAGATTTATCTGAAAACATGATGTTACTTTGATTCAAAATTAAACCCTTAATGTATATAAAAAAGGGTATAGGAACAACGTAAATGCCCTATTAAATTAATAAATTATAATGATAAACTGGATAAGTAAAATTAACGGGTCGGCTCGCGAACAAAAATACCCTGCTTATTGAGGTACCCGTATTTATCACCAAGCTTAACTAACGCAAAGTTACCGGAAAAATCCCAGGCAAAATCGTAAATAGGATCGATTGCGAGCTTGCCCTGACCATTGACAAACCCAAATTTTCCTTTTTTCTGGACTCTTCCCCGACCTTCTTTAAACGCAAAGGCCTGCTCAAAGGTGGGTTCTACGATAAACCTGCCTTCCCGATCAATATAGCCAAATTTCTTTTGATTAAGATTGGCATTGTTTACAGGCATTGCCACTACGGCAATACCTTCGGAAAAGGGCTCGGCTTCTAAAAATTTGGACGGGATGACGGTAGCACCATTTTTATCGATATAACCCCATTGCCGAAATTCCAGTTGTACCGGAGCTAAACCGTTGGCAAAAGATTTTGCATCCCGGTATTGGGACTCAATAACTATTTCACCTTCTCGGTCGATATATCCCCAGTCGCGGTGAGCAGCGGTTTGAACAAGGGCCCGTCCGTCAGAAAAGCTTCGGGCAGAAATAAACTGCGGTTCGATAACAAAGTCGCCGTCCCTGTTGATGAATCCCCAGTTTCCGCCCCGCCCTTTTTGAACAACAGCCCTGTTGTTTTGAAATTCATAAGCCTGATGGAATTGTGGTTCAATTACAAAGTCTCCGGAATCATCTATAAATCCGTATTGTCCCTCAAGTTTGACCAGCGCCATACCATCATTAAATGGTTTGGCTTCTTCAAATCGGGGTTCAATTTCCGTTTCTCCAGAGCGATTAATATATCCTATGGAGCCGGACATAGGAACAGCGGCTAATCCCTCAGAAAATGAATACGGCCAAATAGTACTCTCCGACAACTGGAACTGCGGCATAATTTGCTGGATTAACTGGTCATCCATAAATCCAACTTGCTGGTTTTCTACATAAGGATATAGCGGGCTGCCAGATTTATCATCCGAAAAAGGGAGTTCAATGATTTTGCAGGAGGTCCAGAGTACGATGACTATAGAAAGAGCAGCGAACTTATAGAAAAAAGATCTCATGAAACGTATTCATTAAACAGTGTTATGGATTCATAGTTGTATACTCGGTTTTCAGAAATTGTTCCATTATGACGGCAGATACGATTCGGAGGGTATATTTTTGCTATTACCAGCCAGGCTTTTATAAATGACAGCGGTAGCCATGGTTGTTAGGGGGTAGGTGAAGATTATTCCAATGCCAAAGAAAAGAACACCTATAATATTAAGACTTACCACTGTTGTACCGAACAGGAAAAGTTCAAGTGTCAGGTTTTGAGTTATGTAATAACTTTTTTGCAAGGCGGCAATAGCCGTATCGTTGTTTATCAAAATGAAGTAGGGATAAAAAAGAAAACGAATAGCGATAAAAATAGCGGGCAAGACCAATAGAAAAATTCCGATCGTAATTCCTATCATGTAGATAAAACTGGCTACGAAATAACTCAAAAAGGGGCGGAAATTATTGAATAAATCGCTTACCTCTACGTACTTGTCATCGATCAGCCAGAGCATAATTTTAATAAACCCCAGACTCAAATAGAGTTGAAGCACGGTTAAAACTCCTGAGAGGATCTGACTTTCGGTAGTGGGATTCGCAGGCGCATATGTCAAAAAGTAAACCTGAGGAATAATAGCAAGCACGTAATAGGTCGTCATAATGCCAATAACAAAGGAAAGATACTTTTTGTACTTACCGAAACTATATTTAAAGAGCTGAACCAGATCAATAGATTGGTTTGGCATAATTAATAAGGTGAATTAAAACAGATGAATTTTGGTTATAATACGATGTCCCAATAAAACAAGTTTTACAGGAATTAAAAGCTTCAAAAAATACGATTTATCTGTATCTTTAACAGTTTAATTGAATTGGGCTTTGTATTGTCCTTTTGAACCTAAAAGTTTGTATCACCCTTGCGAGAAAATATTGTAATTCGCGGCGCACGAGAGCACAACCTGAAAAATATAGATGTCAATATTCCCCGTGAGGAACTGGTAGTTGTCACAGGTATATCCGGATCGGGAAAATCTTCCCTGGCCTTTGACACCATCTATGCTGAAGGACAGCGGCGGTTCCTGGAATCGCTTTCGGCATATGCCCGGCAATTTTTAGGAATGATGGAGCGGCCTGAAGTAGATTTTATCGATGGGTTGTCACCTGTTATCTCTATTGATCAGAAGACCACAAATCGTAATCCCCGCTCTACGGTTGGTACAGTAACTGAAATATATGACTTCCTGCGCCTCCTTTATGCTCGTATTGGGGTTCCTTATTCTTGGAAGACAGGCAATAAGATGGCGAAACAGACTGCAGGTGAAGTTGTTTCGGCCATTATGGAGCTGCCCGAAGGGACCAAGGCCTACTGTCTGGCACCGGTCGTACGGGGACGTAAAGGACATTACCGGGAGCTGTTTGAACAGACGATGAAGCAGGGTTTTGTACAGGTGCGTGTAGACGGTGAGTTTATGGACCTGGAAGAAGATATGAAAGTAGATCGCTATAAGAGGCACGATATAGAAGTGGTGGTAGACCGCTTTGTTATTAATGAAAAGAGCGAGAAACGTATTGCAGAGAGTGTCCGTCTGGCACTGGAAATGGCCGAGGGCAATGTAGTGCTTGCTGTTCCCAAAGAGGAAGATGGTGAGGTTGTCTTTGAGGATCATCTGTTTTCCAAAAATTTATTTGATCCGGAAAGCGGACTGGCATATGAAGATCCTGCCCCCAATATTTTTTCTTTTAATTCACCCTATGGGGCTTGCCAATATTGTGATGGATTAGGTTATACTTACGATGTAAATCGTGACTTGGTTATTCCTAACAAAGAGCAAACGATTGAAGAAGGGGCCATCCGATTTTTGGGGCAGCCGCGAGATATTTTTGCTTTTAAACAGTTAAAAGCGGTACTGAACAGCCTGAACCTGGATTTTGAAACCCCCATCAATGAGTTCTCCGAGGAGGCTATGGAATTGCTTTTTGAAGGAGGCGGAGATAAGAAATTCGATGTAAGCTATGACTTCCGCCAGGATAATGTGACCTATAAGCATTCCTTTAAAGGGCTTCGGAATATGATTAGTGAACAGTACGAGGAAAGCGGATCCAGAAAAAAAAGAGATAAGGCTAAGGCCTTTATGAGTAAAATTGATTGTCCCGAATGTGACGGGGGACGTTTAAACCGGGAGGCCCTTTCTTATGAAATTGATGGCTATACCATCGATAATTTGGTGCAGATGGATATTAAGCAGCTGCGTAAGACCATAAATAATCTTGAGCTGGATGAACGCCAGCAAAAAATCGGAAGCCAGGTTCTTAAAGAGGTCCGTGATCGAGTAGACTTCCTGCTAAATGTCGGACTCGATTACCTGACGCTCGATCGGGAAGCACAGACCCTCTCCGGTGGAGAAGCACAGCGTATCCGGCTGGCAACACAAATTGGAACCCAGTTGGTGGGGGTGCTTTATATTTTGGATGAACCGAGTATCGGACTGCATCAGCGGGATAATATTAAGCTTATCCGATCGCTGGAAACACTTCGCGATTTGGGTAACAGCGTTATTGTGGTTGAACATGACCGCGAAACTATCGAACAGGCCGACTACGTACTCGATTTGGGGCCCGGCGCGGGAGAATATGGCGGGGAGATTGTAACCCAGGGGAAACCTGAGGAGCTCGATCCGGAGTCTATGACGGCAAAGTTCTTAAATGATGAAGAAACCGTTCCCTACCCTGATACCCGCCGTGAAGGCAGTGAAAAGACGGTTCGTCTTGAGGGAGCAAGGGGACATAATCTCAAGGAAGTAGATGTGGATATTCCTCTGGGTAAGTTTATCTGTGTGACGGGAGTAAGCGGGAGTGGCAAGAGTTCATTAATCAATCAGACACTCGAGCCTATTCTTTCTACCGAGTTTTATAATTCGAAATCTGTACCTCTGCCTTATGATGAGGTGTACGGAATCGACAACCTGGATAAGATTATCTCCGTGGATCAAAGTCCGATTGGCCGTACGCCCCGCTCAAATCCGGGTACATATACCAAAGTCTTTGATCATATCCGTAAACTGTTTGCCGAACTTCCCGAATCCAAAATCCGTGGCTACGATCAGGGACGATTTTCTTTTAATGTAAAAGGAGGGCGCTGCGAAAGCTGTAATGGCGATGGCGTCCGAAAGATTGAGATGAACTTTCTTCCGGATGTTTATGTAGACTGTGAAACCTGCAACGGGAAGCGTTATAATCGGGAAACATTGGAAATCTATTATAAAGGTAAAAACATTTCCGATGTATTAAATATGTCTATTCAGGAAGCCCATGAGTTTTTTGACTCAGTGCCTGCAATCAACCGGATATTAGGAACGCTGGTGGATGTAGGGCTCGGATACCTCCGACTGGGACAACCGAGTACCACATTGTCCGGTGGCGAAGCACAGCGTATAAAACTGGCCCGCGAGCTGGCAAAGGTAGGTACCGGCGATACGCTTTATATTATGGATGAACCTACCACCGGCCTTCATTTCCAGGATGTTCGTATGCTGGTGGATGTGATCCAGCAGCTGGTGGATAAGGGAAATACCGTGATTGTTATTGAACATAACATGGATTTAGTCAAAGCTGCCGACTGGATTATTGATTTAGGTCCGGAAGGAGGCGATGAAGGAGGCAGGATTATTGCCGAAGGTACTCCTGAAGAGGTAGCAAATACCGAAGATAGTGCTACAGGTACTTATCTTAAGGAAGAATTTGAGCGCGAAGATAAGCAGACTATAACTGCTTGAGACATTAAGTAAATATGAGTAGTACATACTTTTTTAGGTAGACTTGATACTCATAATCTGGTTGCGCAGCAAGGGAATAGCATTCAGAATAATTGAGAGAAAGTAAAAACCATTTGTCCCGTTGCTCCTTTCTGACTATTTTCAGCCACTGATGAAACGACTTCGTTCATATATAACCCGATTGCTGGTAGCCCTGCTTGTTTGTTCAGGGTTAAGCCTTTATTGGATACAGCCCGTGCAAGCCAGCCATAATTCGTATGCCTTTGCTCAATGGTTGAGCATGATGGCAGAATCATCCCAGACTACGGATTTTCAGCAAGAACTGGAAGATCTGAAACGATCGGGAGGAGACTTTGAAGACTTTGTGGAAAAAGCTTCGGAGCTTGTTTCAAATAATGATGATTTTGATTTTCCATTCGCCAATGAAGACACCTCGCGTGAGATACACCAGCTTTTATTAATTGAATGGAAGCAATTTCAGACCGGTAATGCAATGGCCAATATGCCGGTCCCACATACTGTTAAATCCCTTATGTTGCTTCATATTGATAAGGGAGCTTTTGGATCATTTGGAAATATACAATGTGAAACGCCGCAGTTTGGGCTAAAACCAATTTCTAAGGCCAACAATACAAGAGTTATCAATGTATCTATTGAGCCCATGAGCGGTGGGATAGCCATAGGTGCTCCTTAATTCTTTTTCTCCCCTCCTTTTTACTATACAGAAATAATTACTGTTTTATTTATTAAGAAACGCAATTCTAACCATTTTAAAGTGATTTATTATGCAGGGTAATGGAACTAAAATTGGATTTATAGTAGCCTTTCTGGCGATGTCGGTTTATTATTTGTGGCCGACAATAGCTAATACACTCGAGCAGAATTATATAGAAGATCTGCCTGAAGCGGAACGCACCGAATATGTAGAGGAAAATGCGCAGCGCCTTCAGAATTTGCGCGAAGAATCCCTTTCGCTTGGTCTCGATTTACAGGGGGGGATGCACGTGACGCTGGAGGTAGGTACTCCACAACTTATTTTGGAGTTGGCTGGCGATTATGCAGATGAAACGCTGGAAGAAGTTATTAACATAGCCGATCAGCGAGCACTGGAGAATAACACTGATTTTATCGAAGAAATGGTAACAGTGTTTGAAGAGAAATACCCGGATGCGCGCCTTAGCCGCTATTATCGGTCGGATGCTCAGGATATAACACGTAGATCCAGTAATGAAGAAATTGAAGAATACCTGAAAAATCAGCGCGATTCAGCGGTGGACCGGGCGATGGAAATCATCCGAACACGGGTAGATCGGTATGGAGTTACAGAGCCTGCCATTTTTGTACAGGGTAATAATCGGGTAGTCGTTGAGTTGCCTGGAGTAGCGAATAAAGAGCGAATTCGGGATCTCTTGAAAGGAACCGCCCGATTAGAATTTCGTTTGACTGCTACGCCTGATCAGATCAGTAACGCACGTGAGCGGGTTGTAAACTATTATAGCGAACTTGCATCGGATACGACCGATACTACACTCCAGCAGAATAATGGCCAGAATCCTCTGACTCAAGTATTGGCTACGCAAACGCGTAATGCCTACTCTTTTGGATATGCAGCGGGACGTGATACCGCCCGGGTCAATGAACTTTTACAACGATCTGAAGTACAGGATCTGATGCCGCGTAATGTTCAGCTGATGTGGGGAGCAAGTCCTTTTTCAGAGACTCCACAAGGGCAAGAGCTTTTTGAATTGATTGGTGTTCGTCCCGAAGCTGAGATGACCGGTGAGGTTATTGAAGAAGCCAGCGTTAATTTTGATGAGGCAACTAATCAGCCGCGTGTGTCGATGAATATGGACTCCGAAGGCGCACGTCAATGGTCGCGTATAACCGGGGCCAATATCGGCAAACCCATTGCTATTGTACTGGATGGTTATGTTTATTCCTATCCCAATGTAGAGTCAAAAATTGCGAGCGGCCGCTCTTCTATATCAGGACTGGAAAATGTACAGGAAGCGGAAGACCTTGTAAATATCCTCCTTTCTGGTGCTTTGCCTGCTTCCCTTGAAATTATTGAGGAGCGTACCGTCGGTGCGACATTGGGGGAAGCTTCTATTCAGGCTGGATTTTATTCAACGCTGATCGGGCTGATTATTGTGGCGATTTTTATGATTATCTATTACCATGCCGGGGGTGCAATAGCTGACTTGGCACTTCTTCTCAATATTATTTTCATATTGGGGATACTAGCGGCTTTTAATGCCACCCTTACATTACCCGGTATTGCAGGGATTGTATTGACGATTGGTATGGCTGTAGATGCAAACGTGCTGATATTTGATCGTATCCGGGAAGAACAACGGACCGGTAAAACACTCAGGGCAGCTATTGATGGAGGCTATTCTAATGCCATGAGCGCGATTGTAGATGCAAATGTAACAACCTTCTTTGTTGGAATCATTTTGTACAGCTTTGGAGTAGGGCCGATTAAAGGTTTTGCCGTAACATTGATGGCCGGTATTGTAGCCTCATTATTCAGTGCTATTGTTATAACCCGGGTAGTGGTGGATTACCTGACGCAAGAGAAGTCCGCCGAAATTAGCTTTGGTTAACAGATAGATAAGATATTAAAACATAAAATAAAGGATTTAATACCATGAGATGGTTCGAAACACCCGACTTTAACTTTCTAAAAGCCCATAAAATTGGCTATGTCGTTTCAGGCATACTTTTAGCTGCTGCACTCATTGGCATCTTAACCAAAGGATTGCAGTATGGTATCGATTTTAAAGGGGGAAAAACATTTGTGCTCCAATTTGAGGATCCTGTAGAAGTGCAGGATATTCGGAGTGAATTGGCGGAACCCCTGGGAGGAGCTCCCGAGGTTAAATTTTATGGATCTCCCGAGGAAGTTCTGATACGTACTGATAATCCGGATGATATTACAACCGTACAGAATGCCATAACAGGAGCGATGGGACAGCTTTATCCCGATAATCCGAATCAAGTAATAAAAACAGATATTGTAGGCCCCCGTTTTGCTGAAGACCTTAAAAGGGGGGCTGTTAATGCAATTATTTTTGCATTGATTGTCATCTTCATTTATATCCTTATCCGTTTTAAAGACTGGACCTATTCGGCAGGAGCTGTTGCCGCCTTGTTTCACGATGTTCTCATTGTGCTGGGGGTCTTTACATTATTATCGGATATAGTTCCCTTTAGTCTGCAGATAGATCAAGCTATTATAGCTGCCTTTCTAACAATTGTGGGCTATTCGCTAAACGATACAGTGGTGGTCTTTGATCGTATCAGGGAGAATAGCTTACTCTATAAGACGATGGATTATGATGAGATGATCAACAAGAGTCTTAATGATACGCTTAGCCGTACCGTAATAACTTCCGTTACGACCTTTTTTGTGGTTGCCGTACTCTTTTTATTTGGCGGAGAAGTCTTAAGAGGATTCTCTTTTGCCCTTATGCTTGGCGTTGTAATTGGTACCTATAGTTCCCTGTTTATAGCCAGTTCCATGGTTATTGAACTGAATAAAAGACAACAAAAATCCTAAAATGGTTAGGAAAAAAAATCTGGTTTCAATAGGTTATGGATATTTGAAGGGTGTAACAAAATTAGCATCCCAAGCGTAATATTTATTTATTAATTAGGGTAAATAAATCTAACTTGTTGTCTAAAGATTAATTTTAAATATATAGTTACAGGAGATCAGATATGAATTTCAATGTATCGGAGCGGTATAATTGTGTTGTAATCGAATTTAAGGGAAACGTGATGGGCGGACCTGACGCCGTTAAGCTGAATGAAAAGCTCCACGAACTTATCGAGGATGATAAAACGAATGTGGTAGCTGACCTGGGAAGGGTTAAGTTCATGAATTCATCCGGATTAGGTATGCTTATCGGTGGATTGACAACGATGCGTAAGGCCGGTGGTGATTTGCGTATCGCCAATGCAAGCGATAAAATAGAGAGCCTCTTGGTAGTTACTAAGCTGATAACGGTGTTTGATAACTACAAGTCGTTGGATGAAGCAGTGGAATCGTATTCTAATGACGAAGAGTAATTTGAACTTAAATTTTAAATAGAAAAGGGGGCATTGCACCCCTTTTTTTATGTCTGATTTATAATTATTTATGTCTATACGTGTTGTTGTAGGAGCCCAGTGGGGCGATGAAGGAAAAGGTAAAATTGTAGATATTTTAAGCAGAAAATCCGAATATGTAGTCCGATATCAGGGAGGAGCAAATGCGGGACATACCCTGAAGTTTGATGATAAAAAGATTGTGCTGCATCTGATTCCCTCTGGTATATTTAATGGTGATGCCACCTGCGTGATAGGAAATGGAGTCGTCATCGATCCCCATGCATTACTTGAAGAAATAGAGGAAGTTGAAGCTTTGGGAGGAAGCCTGAAAGATCGACTTAAAATTAGTAGTTCTGCTCACGTTATTTTGCCCTACCATCAGTTGCTGGACCGGGTTAAAGAAGAGCACCGTGGAGACGATGCCATCGGAACGACCGGAAGGGGAATCGGGCCTGCTTATGTCAGCAAGGTTTCTCGTGTAGGTATTCGGATGAGTGATTTATTTCATCCCGAGGAGCTTAAGAAAAAAGTGAGGGCCAATATTGCGGATATAAACGAAGCCCTCCGGCATGTTTATAAAAAAGATCCGATAGAAGCAGATCCAATCGTTGATGAATTATTGGTGGCAGCAGAAAAGCTTTGTCCTTATATAACGAATACGGCCAACCTGTTACATGAAGCCGTACTTAATAACGACACCATTCTTTTGGAAGGAGCCCAGGGTAGTCTTCTGGATGTAGATCACGGAACCTATCCCTTTGTCACCTCCTCATGCCCCACGGCCGGCGGAGCATGTACAGGTACCGGTCTCCCTCCAACCGCAATCGATAAAGTTATGGGAATAACCAAAGCGTATTGTACCCGCGTTGGAAACGGACCATTTCCTACCGAGCTCAATGGAGAAGTTGGAGAAAAGATTCGTGAGGCCGGGCAGGAATTCGGAGCTACTACAGGACGTCCACGACGCTGTGGATGGATTGACTTGGTTGCCCTCAGGTATGCTGTCCGTGTTAATGGAATTAACGAATTAGCGGTTACTAAGCTGGATATCCTGGATGATTTTGAGGATATAAAGGTATGTACGGCTTATGAAATCGATGGGGAAGAAACAGAAGTATTTCCCACTGACCTGCCAGATATAAAATCCCTGAAGCCGGTTTATAAGTCGATGAAGGGATGGGAAGAGTCTCTCGATCATTACAGCAGTATTGAGGAACTTCCCGTAGAAGCCCGTGAATATCTTGACTTTATTTCCGAATATCTGGACGTAGAATTGACTATCCTTTCCAAAGGACCCAAACGAAATGAAACCATTGTACTGTAATTTCGTCTGGAATTACAGTACAAAAAGGACTTCATATGTTTCGGAAAGTTTGCGAAAAAATGTCAATTTAAGTTGAAATGTAATAAAGAATAGTCTTATATTTGGTCTCTTTGAAAAGCGGGAGTCCTTCTTCGCTAGAAGCTACGGAGGATGAGAGCTTTATTTTTATTGACTTATTAGCGGGAGTAGCTCAGCGGTAGAGCATCTCGTTGCCAACGAGAAGGTCGCCGGTTCAAATCCGGTCTCCCGCTCTCAGCTCAAAGCCCTTGTAGTTTCCTACAAGGGCTTTGTTATTTGGGGTATGTATCAAACTTATTTTATGCAGCCAGCCAATTGACTAGTACTATCCCGACCATTTCTCGGAGGGGTTAAAAGAGGTTGAAACGGCATGATTGCAGGGACATTGATAATAGCTAGATCCCCCTGGAACTGTAAGTCTTTTGACAAAAAAATAAGCTGACTGAGGAAGTTTTTAGGCACAAACTACGCATTTTGTGGTTCAGGGCATAAACTTAAGGCGACCAAATGGCGTTATCAGGAGCAATGGGTTTTATCAACTCTTTAGATGCTCAATTTCTTCTTTAGTTTCAACAATTTTTTTAAGAATAATTGTCTCTAACTTCTCCTGTTCCTTTTGATTCATAGCTTTCTTTATGTTTTTAAGATTTTGTTAAAGATACTTAACTTCATGCTATGGAAGAAAAAATCTTCCGTTACCTCACAACATTGTTATCACTGAGATTGCTGTGTGAAGATTTTGATGCAGGGTTCTGTCGCTCAGAATCAGTTGTTAATTTTGTTACTAATTAGTGATTGAATTTATTAACTTTGTGACCACCGAAAATTATTTACTATCGGATACCTTCAATGATTGATAAACCACGAGATTATTGCGGCATCTTTGGAATTCAAAACCATCCGGATGCAGCTCTTCTCACCTACTATGGATTGCATGCACTGCAGCATAGAGGGCAAGAATCAGCAGGCATCGTAACCTCATATTTTGATGAGGACAAGGAGCGCTGGATAATGCCTGCACATCGAGACTTCGGATTGGTTCTCAATGTCTTTGACGACCAAAATATTTTTAAGAGGGAACTACAGGGACGGGCTGCCATCGGCCATAATCGATACTCTACAACGGGTGCGGCCAAGAATCCTGCGAACATCCAGCCTTTTCGCGTACATTATCACGAAGGAAATATCGCCATTGGACATAATGGGAATTTAGCGAATGCCAAACAGCTTCGTGATCGCTTCAGGCAAGAAGGGGTACTGTTCCAAAGTACTTCTGATACAGAGCTTATTCTGCATTTAATTTCACATAGTCCAAAGAAAACACAGATAGAGCAGGTGCTTGATGCACTGGATCAAATTGAGGGGGCTTACAGCCTGATGATGCTTACCGATGATAAGTTGATTGCGGTTCGCGATCCCAACGGTTTTCGCCCCCTGGCACTAGGAAAAGTAGACGGTAGCTACTGTGTTTCCAGTGAAACCTGTGCTTTTGATATCATTGATGCCGAATATATTCGGGATATTGAGCCCGGAGAGGTGCTGGTGATTGATCAAAATGGGGGATCTGACTCTGAGCCCGAATCCTATCATCTGGACCCGGAGTATGGCACCGATACAAGTCAGTGTATCTTTGAGTTTGTTTATTTTTCCCGTCCTGATAGTAAGATATTTGGTGAAAATGTAGATAAGGTTCGAAGAAACCTGGGTAAATATCTGGCGAAGGAGCATCCTATAAATGAAGTTATCAGAAATGCACCGGATGATAAAAAGCCCATTGTTATTTCAGTGCCCGACTCTAGTAATACGGCTGCCTTGGGCTATGTGCATGAAAACCAGAAATTTGGCCATGAGTGCAAGTTTGAAATCGGACTGATACGGAATCACTATGTAGGACGTACCTTTATTTCTCCAGGACAGAAATCACGCGAGCAGAAGGTGCGCACCAAATTTAATACCGTTAAAGGGGTTATTGAAGGCCGGTCGGTGATTATTGTTGACGATTCCATAGTGCGGGGGACGACTTCGCGCTATTTGGTGAATATGATTCGACAGGCAGATCCGGCCGAAATACATTTCCTGGTGAGTTCACCCCCAATTATCAGTCCTTGTTATTACGGAATGGATTTTCCGAGTCCCGAAGAATTAATGGCCAATCGTTTTGATCGTGATATTGAAGAAATGGCTAAAGAAATTGGAGTGGATAGTCTGCGATATCTTTCTCCTGATGGGCTGGTAAATGCCGTGAAGGAAGCGAATATATCGGATCATGGATATTGTACAGCCTGTTTTACAGAAAATTATCCGGTACCTGTGAACTTTGGCGTTGAAAAAGAAGAAAATGAAATTGTTTGATGCAGTTTAAAAAAGCTCATTTTGTTACCGGTGCCCCATCATTGGATGTATGTCCCGAAGCTTATTATCCGGAAGTATGTCTTGCCGGACGTTCGAATGTGGGGAAGTCATCGCTTATCAATGCGATGGTAAACCACAAGGGATTGGCCCGAACCAGTAATACGCCAGGTAAGACCCAACAGATGAATTACTACCTGGTGGACGACAAAACGTATTTGGTTGATTTACCCGGTTTTGGTTACGCCAAAGTTTCCAAAAAAGAACGGGAGCGATGGGGAAGGGATATCAGGGATTATCTGTTGGAACGTCCCACGTTAAGACTGGTTATTCACTTGGTAGATATCCGCCATAAACCCTCAAAGCTTGATGAAGAATTTTTTTACTGGTTGGGGACTAATCGGTTGCCATTTATAGTGGTATTGACCAAAGGAGATAAGATTTCACATAATAAGTGCCAACAGTCTAAGGCACGCGTTAAGCGAATTTTAGACGAAATGAATATTGAAGTACCTATAATTATTAGCTCTGTTAAAGACGATGTCGGAATTGACGAGGTCAAAGAGCTGATATCCGAATTTACTCAATAAACCTAACACTATACATAAGACTCCATGTCATTTAGCATCCTGATTTTAGATAATGTTGATCCGTTAGCTGAAAAAGTTTTTGAAGAACGCGGTATTAAAGTTACTCGTAACCACAATCTAAGTGGTGAAGAGCTACACCAAGAAATTAAAAAATACGATGGTATTGTAGTACGGAGTTCGACCACGGTAAGTGCAGATCTCCTAAAATCTGCCGAAAACCTAAAAGTAGTAGGGAGGGCAGGTGTAGGAGTTGATAATATCGATATAGAAGCAGCAACGGCCGAAGGAATTCTGGTTATGAATACTCCCGATGGAAATACCGTTTCTACCGCCGAACATACCTGTGGAATGATATTGGCACTGGCACGGAATATTCCCCAGTCTGTAGATAGAGTTAAGAATGGCGGCTGGGATCGAAAAAAATATATGGGGACGGAAGTCCATAGCAAGACGCTCGGTATTATAGGATTGGGAAAGATTGGTGCGGAAGTAGCCCAGCGCATGCGAGAGTTCGGTATGACGGTAAAAGCGTATGACCCTTTTGCTTCTGTGGAAAAAGCTGAGAGTCTAAATATTGAGCTTTTAGAATTGGATGAGCTGTTAGGTACTGCGGATTTTCTTACGGTACACACCCCGCTCACAGAAAAAACCAAAGGTTTAGTTTCTCTTGAGAACGCTGATAAGCTTAAGAAAGGCATGTATTTGGTGAACTGTGCCCGAGGCGGTATTTATAAAGAAGAAGATCTCTCACAGCTTATTGACAATGGCTATGTGGCCGGTATTGCACTCGATGTTTATTCTCAAGAACCCCCTAATGAGGCACTTTATAAGCAGCTAAAACATCCACATATAATTTCTACGCCTCATCTGGGAGCATCCACCGAAGAGGCACAGGAAAAAGTGGCCGAACAGATTGCCTACCAGATGTCTGATGCACTAGAGCAGAAAAATTTTAAAGGCAGCCTAAATGGGAAATCCATTTCGCTTATAACCAATAAAGAAGTTCAGCCGTACCTTAAGCTGGCAGAAATATTGGGTAGTGCTGCTATACAGCTGGCCCCTGAAAATGCAAACAACTTCTCCTTTGAATACAGCGGGGCTTGTGCGCAATATTCAGATGTACTGACGGATTCTATTTTGAAAGGGATGCTTTCCCATCACGTCAGTGAGTCGGTAAATCTTATTAATGCCCGTCACTATGCGGATGATCGCGGATTAAAAATACGGGAAACCAAAGTCAGTGATACAAAGACTTTTAATGATTTGATTACGGTAACATTTGGAGAAGACGCCGACTACCAGACGATATCGGCAACCGTATTCGGAGAGGATGATTACCGTATCGTCGAGATTGACGGTTATGGTATTGAGCTCCGCATGGAGGGAGATATTGTAATGTATCAGAATGTTGATAAACCCGGGATGCTTGCCGGCGTGAGTGGAGCAATGGCCAAGCAGGGTATCAATATCGGCGCGCTAAGTCTGGGACGTACGGATAAGGGCTCGAATGCCATTACTGCCGTATCGGTGGATAAGGAACTCACAGAAGAGGAACTGAAGCCTATTATTGAGCTGGATGGTGTGAATGCATTGAAATACATCAGCCTGAATAACTAAAACAACGTAAGATCAATGGGCACACAGTGTTTTGTTATTACCGTGTGCCCATTTTACTCCACAGAAAATGAAACATCTCGACCATATTGGTATAGCGGTTGCAGATTTGGAAAAGGCTATCAATACCTACAAAAAACTGTTGGAAAGTCCCTGTTACAAGCGGGAAACGGTGGAACAGCAGAAAGTAGAGACCGCCTTTTTCCGGGCAGGTGAGTCAAAAATTGAACTGCTGGGTGCTACAGCACCGGATTCCGTGATTGATAAGTTTGTTTCCAAACAGGGAGAGGGAATGCATCATGTTGCATTTGAGGTAGATGACATCTATGCTGAAATGAAACGGTTGGAAGAAGAAGGGTTTACGCTTTTATCGGAGGAACCCCGTCCCGGCGCCGATGACAAGCTTGTGGTCTTTGTCCATCCGAAAGATAATTGTGGAGTGTTAATAGAATTATGTCAATCGACCGGAAAATAGGTTGAGTTTTGCAGTAATTGGCACTATCTTTTGAATCGATATTTCGGGACGTGGCGCAGTCCGGTAGCGCACACGACTGGGGGTCGTGGGGTCGCAGGTTCAAATCCTGTCGTCCCGACTTTATAAAGCCTTCTGATAGCTTTGAGAGCTGTTGGGGGGCTTTTTTAGTTTTAAGTCTTTCTTAGAATATATGCAGCCACTATGATGCCAGTAGTTGTTCGAGATGTTCAACTGATTTCAGCCATATCATGCTCTTTCCGGTTTCCAGTTGATTAATTAATTTGTGGTTGCCCGACAGGTATATCTTTTTGTCAGGAAAGCTGTCTTTTAGCTGATCAAGGTATTTACGGCTATTTTCAGGTAAATCGAAGTGCACTAGAAAAAAAAGCAGGTGATCGGATTCTGTCTCTGATACTGCGTTTATGAGTAGCTGCACCGGGACATTGGCACCGAGATATATCGCCTGTTGGCCGGAACGGCGAATAAGATAATGGGCAAACAGTAGCCCCAACTCGTGGAATTCATTTTCTGGAAGGAACAAGAGCCATTTATCCCCGTCAGGTTTAGCGGGGGGTAACGAATCAATAGCCGTCAGCAGTTTTTGCCTGACCAAGTTACTGATAAAATGTTCATGAACGGGAGGCAACCGGTCGCTCGTCCACATTAATCCCAGTCGTACCATCATAGGATATATGATTCTGCTATAGGCATCTTTCAGTCCGTATCTCAGCAGGCAATGAGAAAATACTTTTTCAAAATATAATTCATCATAGCTTATTCCGGCTGCTATAAGCTGTAAAACAAAATATTCATCGGTTTCATCGGGCGTCGTTTTTTCTTGTTCTTTTAAAACCAGTTCGTTCAGTTTTTTATCTGGCATTGCACCCAGTTCCGAGAGTTTATAACCAGAATTTTTGAGACTTACTATATTCAGCAACCGTCGCAGTTGTGCATTGCTGTAATATCTTGTGTTTCCCTCCGAGCGATTTGGTTTCAAGGCACTATAGCGCTGTTCCCACATCCGGATGGTATGTGGTTTGATGCCCGAAAATTGAGATATTTGAGATATCGAAAAAGAATCCATGTTTATTATTTATAGCATATATTTAAACGGTATAATTTAGTTTGCACCCGTTT
This sequence comes from Fodinibius salicampi, assembly GCF_039545095.1. Lineage (NCBI taxonomy): Bacteria > Pseudomonadati > Balneolota > Balneolia > Balneolales > Balneolaceae > Fodinibius > Fodinibius salicampi. Next base: position 130,857 of record NZ_BAABRS010000004.1, read on the forward strand.
CATAAAGGTTACATGTTGTTGCCAGTATCAGGTAGACTAAAATGTAAAAAACTATGAAGTGTTTTACTGTTTAAAAGTATTTTTTTCCGTTTCCATCTTCTTATAAATAAAGCCACGCTCTGGAGTACAAAGCGTGGCTAAATATTGTGGAAATATTTATGCTAGTCATTCTAAGACTAACTTGGCATGAGTACTCCGTCAATGATATGGACCACACCGTTGGTGCCTTCGAGGTCAGCTTGGGTTACCTGGTAGGTATTGCCTTGCTGGTCGGTCAGCGAAACCGTGTTATCACTTGCAACTTCGATAGTCAGCTCATCTCCATTAACAGTAGTAACAGTTTGCGAAGTAGCAAGGTCTCCGGACAAAACCTTGCTATCCAGCACGTGATAGGTCAGTACATCCTGCAGCTGTTGTTGGGAAAGCCCTGACAGGTCGAGTCCTTCGAACGAGGCATTATTTGGGGCAAAGACAGTAAAGGGTCCTTCGCCTTGGAGGGTAGAGACTAAATCCGCTTGTCCGACAGCCCCTTCCAGGGTTTGCAAGCTGAATCGTTTAGCCACAATACCCACTACATCCAGGTAGCTATCGGGAAGGACTACCTGATCAATGGCATGAATGACGCCATTGGAGGCTTCTACATCAGCCGTAACAACCGAAGCGTTATCGTTTACCATTACGTCGCCATCCATGACTGTTACAAAAAGCTGGCCTCCCGCTGACGCTTCCACCGATTGTTCAGCCTGCAGGTCGCCAGCCATAACAGTTGATCCGGCTACAACGTGATAGCTTAATATTTCGTTTAACTGTTCATTGGACAGGCTTTCTAGCAGGCCCTCCGGTAGCGCTTCAAATGCTTGGTTGGTGGGGGCAAATACAGTAAAGGGTCCACTGCCCTGCAATGTTGTAGCCAAGCCGGCATCGGTAACAGCCGATACAAGGGTGCTGAAATCATCGTTGGACTGAGCCACTTCGACAATGTTGCCCGGCCCTTCTGGGGCCGTTGGCCCATCATCGTCATCTCCACAAGCCGATAACATGGTGAATGCTAATAAAACTATGAAGGCTTTGATCACTGGGACTTTTCTCCCTATAGAGAATTGTTGTATTCTGGTTTTCATAAGAAATAGGATTGGATTAAGGTGTATTTTTGTAATTTTGTTTAAATTTAAAATTAAAAATTTAAACAATCTGAATTATCTATACATCTTTAGTCTCTGAAAAGTTCCCGACCATTGCTGGTGTATCTGTTTTCGGGCAGATTCATCCCCGGATATCGTTTCTCGGTAGGTTTTTTCTTTGTTTATATCTATATGAGATTGGGCTTTTCTCAGTAAAGTGGGACTGTTCGGTTATGTAATCATCAGGGGGATATTGAGCTATATGATACTGTTTATCTACGAACACGATACTTGTGAATTCTATAAGTCAAACTATTTTGAGCGCAATGACCAGCTCATCCAAGAGGTGCAAGGCCAAATCATCGAATGGTAGCAACTGGATATGATTCAAGGCAAGCGGCCTGATCCTCAAAACGAAGAAAACTTTACCCAGATTCGTCTGATGGCAAGGGGATTGAAGCTTTGCAATATGTATAAAAGATATGCTAAAAACTTAAACGGACAACAAAATAAGAAGTCTGATATCAAAGATCAGGAAACTGGCTGAGGAGAGAGCTTAGAGAATCCAGAGATCTATGTAGCTTATTTAAGCGAATTATCGTACGTCAGGTAATTGAAACTAGAATTACATAAATATGAAGTAAATCACTATGTCACTTAATAAAAAAGCTTACCTACGGCAAGCTTCTGAGAGATGGCGAAATCGAGAGTCCAAACCCGAGTAATTAAAGTCAAGATATGTACCCGTTAAAAATATAAATAGGGTTGTAATTTTAAGAGAATTACTTCCTGTATCTACCAATTTGCTGATTTTTGGTATTGTTTGTTGATAGGTCGCGGATCACAATCTTTTAGTAAATGATCATATGTTGAAGTAGGGATCTGGAGGTCTTTATAATGATCCCAAATTTGGTAATCAAATCCTGCTGATTCCAGATTTGCAATGAACTGAGCAGATTCGAGGGATGTCATTGGGTTCCTCATAATATGAGTATGATATTTTTTATACTTTGTCGTTCTTAGCAGTACGTTTTAAATGCATGAAGTCACAAATGAATGATTCAGGCATGAATGGAACGGCCAATTTACTTCCGGATATGTTATAGTTAAGATCCTAAATAATCCGGGTTTCATGAAATTCTTTTCATTGGTAAATATAAGCAGAATTTAGTACAAGTTCATTCAGTGAGCTTATTCTTTGTAGAATCTATATCGTAATTACCAGTAAATTATTCGATAATATTTTACAAATAGAGATCACAACAGAAACCTCGTCAGATATTGTAGGTAGGGAAGGCAGTAAAAAGCTAAAGTACAGAAATCAATATTATTATTCCTCTATACTGGTTATTATTTTGATTTTAAATAGGATAATAGGTACTCTGCTATTAATGCTTCTATGGGGAAATAGATATAGTCAGTAAGTCATGTTTTGCTTTTGGTCCGAAAGGACATATCATTTGACAGATAAATAATATAGGGGAGGGGCATTATGGAAGAGATTAACATGCTCAGTTCAGAGGTGGCGCCATATTTATTTGACAAAAATCCCAGTCCAATGGTCATCTTCGACCGGGATTCATTACAAATTGTAAAGGTTAATGAAGCCGCTTGTGAAAGATACGGCTATTCCCGGGAAGAGTTTCGGAATTTGGATCTTACACAAATCAGGCCGAAAGAAGATATTCCCATTCTCATGGAAAGTCTCAACCAGGTAGATGGTCAAAATGAACGATCTGTTTTTCGCCATTTAACCAAGGATGGAGAAACGTTCTATGCAAAAATAAAACCACAAAAAATAGACATTGAGGGACGCTCATTGCAGCTGGCCGTTATTGATGATATTACATCGGAGATCGAAGCCAAAATTCAGGCCCAGCAAGCGGGGCAGTTAGCTCGGCTGGGATGGTGGCGGTATGAGGTTGCCGAAAACCGATTTATATGGTCCGATAAGCTATATGACATCATGGATGTGGATAAGGAAACCTTTGAAGCCAATTTTGAAACATTCTATGAACTGATTTATCCGGAAGATCGTCCTAAGATGGTTAAGATCATAAAGCAAATTCGAGAAACAAATGAGGCTAGGGATTTTGTCATACGGGGTGTGATGCAGAATGAAGAGATTTCTTATCTGAAATGCCGGGCACAGGGAGAGTTTAACAGCGAAGGAAAATTGGTGCGTCTTAATGGTGTTACGTTAGATATTACCCAGCTTAAACAACAAGAACAGAAGATCCAGCAGTCTCTCAAGGAAAAGGAAGTTCTTCTCGAGGAAATCCATCACCGCGTCAAGAATAATCTTACCGTTATATCAGGTCTGCTGGAATTACAACGATATGAACCGGTGGAATCATTAGATGCATTGATTGATGAAACGCAATCGAGGATTAAATCCATTGCCAAAATCCATGAAAAACTCTACCAATCAGCAACCCTCTCTGATGTCAATATTAAGGAATACATCGAAGATTTTTCCAATATCATATCGGATACCTTTAATTCTGAACAGAGAGCGATTGTAATAACCAAAGACTTGCAACCTCTCACTGTTGACATCACCAATGCGGTTCCCCTGGGGCTCGTTATTAACGAATTGCTTACTAATGCGTTTAAGCATGGGTTTTCGGATATACATGAAGGGGAAATAAGAATTACAATGGAAAAGGCCAATGAAGAAGCTATGCTATCTGTTGCGGATAATGGCCATCCGTTACCCGATGATTTTTCCCTTGAGAGCAGCAGTTCACTGGGCATGACGCTCATTAAGACGCTTATCAGCCAATTGGAAGGTGATATTACTATCTCGCAAGGAGAATGGACCACATTTGAAGTCACGTTCCCTTATTCAACCTGATTTAAGGATTCTGTTAAAAGCAAAAAATCCAAATAGATTTGGATTCAAATCATAGATTATATTATGTTCCAGCTATAAGTACGTAGGTATAAAAACGTAGATATATAAAAAGTAAGTTTGCAGTTGAAAGGAACTGAAAACCCTAACTAAAAGCTATATCTACCATGGGAGATAACATGGAACTGCCCTCGCTTTTCTTTGACAAACATCCCAATTCGATGTTTGTGTACGATATTGATACCCTTGAGATGTTAGAGGTTAATCAAAGCGCCGTCCAAAAATACGGATTCAGCCGGGATGAATTTTTGCAGCTGACGATCGAGGATATCCGCCCCCCGGAAGATATCCCTACCTTGCGCGAGCGACTTAACCAAATACAACGAACATCAGATGTTTCGAATGGGGGGACTTTTCGCCATCAGACTAAAAACGGAGAACTCTTATACGTTCAAGTTACCGGGCAGGATCTTTCTGTCGGGGGTCGGGATGCCCGTATTGCCCATATTCATGACTTGACGGAAACCCTCCGGTTGAAAAATGAAATTGAAGAAACCTACCGCGCCCAGCAGGAGCTTATCCATAATAACCCGCTGGCGATGGTCAAGTTAGACGAGGATTTTCGGATTATCGAATGGTCACGACGGGCGAAACAAAAGAGTGGCTATACTGAAGATGAAGTACTGGGAAAATCCTTATTTGACATACCCCTTTTTGAAGAGGGAGAAGCAGCTTCTGTAAAATCGCGCATGCAGGATATTGCTGCCAGAGAGAAAGACCGGGACCGGTTTGAGGCCCCCATACAGCTAAACGATGGGCGCAGGATGCATGTACTGTTGCATGTATCAGCGTTGCGTAAACCAGATGGGACCCTGAAATCAGTGTTGACGTTTATTGAGAATATTACGGCCCAAAAGGAAGCTCAAAAGCAGTTAGAGCGGAGCGAGCAATTATTTAAAAGCCTATTTTTTAATTCCCCCGTTTCCATTGTCATGATTGATGCCAACGGAAAAATACAGAAGGTTAATAAATCCTACGAAGAGTTATTCGGCTATCAAGAGAAAGAAGTGGTTGGGAAAGATCTGCTGGAGCAACAGCTACCCGAAGAACGGCATGACGAAATTGAAAAGCTTTATGCGGGTATTTTTAAAGAAGGTACGTCAAAATACTATGAAGATCAGCGGCTAACTAAACAGGGAACCACGAAAGATCTGCTTGTTGGTGCCTTACCTGTCATGACGAATGGAGAACCCATTGCAGCATTTGGCATTTACACCGATATCACGAAGCTGAGAGAGACCGAAGAAAACCTTCAGCAATCGCTCGAGGAAAAAGAAATACTCCTCTCAGAGATCCATCACCGGGTGAAAAATAACCTTGCGATCATTTCCAGCCTCTTGCAGCTTGAGGCTATGAATTACGAGGAGGATTCGACTGTTTGGGATGCGTTGATCCAAAGTAAGTCTCGCATCCATTCCATGGCTCATATCCACGAGCAGTTATACGACTCCCGGGATTTTGCAAATATAAGCATGGAAGAGTATATATCCGACCTCGTGGAGTATGTTTGCGAGAGCATGCAAAGGAAAAATCGCCGGGTGGATCTAAGTGTAGTGTGTGATGAGATATCTCTGAATGTTAATCAAGCGGTGCCATGCGGGCTGATGATAAATGAGTTGGTAACCCATGCTATTAAGCAGGCCCCTGGTACTCAACCACTACATATCGAGGTCAATTTTACGCGCGAAAGTGAACGGGTAACACTTGTTGTTGAGGATGATGGCGCAGGATCTCTTAGGGATTTAAAAACCTGGTCTGAAGAGTCTCTGGAATATCAAATTGTTGAACAATTGGTCCGACAATTAGAGGGAGATATTGATGTTGCATATACTGAAGAGGGAAAAACCCGTTATGAAATTAAGTTCCCAAAAACTGATAGGTCCGGATCGACAGGTAATCATTTTGTATAAAATAAATGCAGGCCAATAAAGTCTTTCTTATCATGTTTTCTTTGCGATTAGGGAGTTTTTACAAACATGTGGTATATTCATTACATTCCTAACATCTGGTAGCAGGCGTGAATACCAGTGCATACAAATAATAAAGCAGATTTAAGCTTACTGTTCATAAGATAAGTTGCCATATGTGCTAGTTAAAAGGTAAAAATGGTTAAAGGTAATAATCGGGTAATAGTATTCACGGGATTCGCTCTAATTAGAGATATCATCATAAATGACGGATTTTAAACAATCTCTTCGTGACAAGAAGGGGCATATTATTATATTATCGGTTTTTTTCGTGGTAGCTTTGTTCTTGGTGGTGGCCACTCATTATGGGACAAAAACACTTTCTGCTGTTCGTGCCTATGTAGCGAGTGAGGGTCAATGGACCAAAGCCCAGAAAGAAGCTGCGAGTCTGCTGGTGCAATATAGCGTTGAACAGGATCCAGAGTTATATACCCAATTCCAGGAAGCATTGGATTTACACAAGGGGTATAAGCGAGCACGGCAGACACTGACCTCCGAAAATCCGGATCATGATCTGGCTTATAAGGGATTTCAAAAATCTGATCTACACCCGGAGGATATTGAGCTGCTTATATGGTTGACCCAGTTTCACGATGATATATCATATATGGAAGAGGCCGTAGATATATGGAGGCAGGGTGATCAGCAGATTGCTGAACTGGACAAACTTGGCCGCGAGATACATCAAGCTGTACAGGCGGGACAGATGAATCCAGAGCTCAGGAGCCAGTCTATCAGGTATATTAACTCTTTAGATCAGAGGCTAACAGACCTTGAAACCTCGTTTTCCGCAACTATGGGGGAGGCGGCCCGCTGGGTACAGGACATTATTTTTTGGGCTACCGTAGGATTAGGAGCCGTTGTTATTGTTATAGGCTATATCATTACACGGAGGTTCTTTCGGGGAATAAACGATTTGAACAGGCAGCTGGTTAAGAGTGAATCCAAATTTAAGAAAGTACTTCAGAATTCTCGTGATATTATTTATCAGATGGATTTCAATTCCCAGAACTATGAATATCTAAGTCCCGCAGTGGAATCGATGCTGGGCTATACCCCCGAAGAACTGGTGGAAAAAGGACCCGGATTTATATTGGATCGCATACATCCAGAGGATTTAAAGCGGATCGAACAAGAAGTCAATGAGATGAAAGGAAAAGGGGTTGAAGATCACTTTGCAAAGGAAACCAAGTATCGCATAAAAACAAAAGAGGGAAATTATATTTGGGTTAATAATCGCCGTAGATTGCTCAGGGATGAAGACGGCAAACCCGTAGCCTTTGTAGGCAGCATACGTGATATATCGGAACAAGAGAAACAAGAAGCAAAGATACGGCAATCGCTGAAGGAAAAACAAACCCTTCTGGCTGAAATTCACCACCGCGTTAAAAATAATCTGGCAATTATTTCAGGTTTAATGCACCTGCAACAAACAGACGCTGATGAGCAAATACGCCCTATTTTGGAAGATATGCAGTCGCGAATCCAATCCATTGCCATGATTCATGAAAAATTGTACCAGACGGACAGTTTTTCTGAGGTAGACATGAAAGAATATGTTGAAGACTTTACCCAAATGGTTGAGAGTACCTATGGGTCGGAGCAACAGGAGATCACCATGAAGGAGAACCTGGAGAGCTTTACGCTTGATATTACCAAGGCTGTTCCCCTTGGATTAATACTGAACGAGCTGCTTAATAATGCGTATAAGCATGGATTCTCGGATTCCGAAAGTGTGGGGGAGTTACGTATTACAATGGAAAAACAAAATGGAACGGCTATGATGCAGGTAACGGACAACGGGATCGGATTGCCGGATGATTTTAGTTTTGAAAAACAGCAATCACTGGGGATAACCTTGGTCAAAACACTGACTGATCAGCTGAATGGAAAGGTGGAAGTGGTTCCCGGAGAAAATACTACATTTCAGGTAACCTTCCCGATTTCCTCCTAAGAAGGGGATATTAATTTATCCGAACGATTCGATTTCTATGCAGCAATATTAATAATCCCATCATACACAAATTGTATAGCAAGTGCGGCGAGTATGACGCCTAAAAAGCGCCTCAAAATTTCATCGCCCGTTTTGCCGATTATTTTCTTCAGGTATTTAGAAACCAGCATAAGGATTAGGGTGAGCAGCAAGATGGTCACGATGGCTGCTATAACTCCAATGTTGGCACTGCTTTCACTTGATTTGGAGAACATGAGGATAGACAAGATCAAGCCGCCCGGTCCGGCCAGCAGGGAAATGGACATTGGAAATACGGAGATATCTTTCTTCTCGGGAGCGGGAGTGTATTCCACTTTTTCAGTAATCATATTAAAAGCGGTATAGAACAGTAGCAGTCCGCCCGCAATGCGCAGGGAATTGATATCGATGCCAAGCTGGTCCAGTAAGGGTTCACCATAATTACCAAACACAATTAAAAGAAACATGGAAATAATCACCGTCTTGAAGGCCATTTTTCGGCGATGACTGGCCTCTTTCTCCGGGATCAGGGAGTGAAATACCAGCGCCGCCCCGATTGGATCCGTAATGACAAAAAAGCCGGTTAATGCATTTAGATAAACTGCCAGATCCATGTAATGGTGTTTAATTTATAGGATGATTGAAAAGAATTAAGTCATAAGAGAATAGGAATTAAATTGGATGAGCTCAAAAGGTAATTTTTGAGGTGCCAACTTATCATAAGGGAGATTACTTCTTCTAAGACCGGTTAGATAGTGGACCGAAAGAAGTTAAAAGGACAGGGAAGGGTGGATGCCCACGTAATACTCTTGTGCTGGTAAAGAACGAATCATAACGCTAGGGAGAAATGATACGCCTCTTCTAATAGTGGTTTAATAACTTCTACTTCAATTAAATCCCTTAACTTTGCTACATGAGTTACTTTTTTATCATCACTTACTGTTTTTATAAATATAGGATCATCAACTTTTCGTCCTATATGAATGGCTACCCGTACGGCATCTTTCATGATGGATAAGTCTGTAAAAATACGAGTGCTTCGAAAAAGTACGTATCTTTCTCTTGCTACAACTTCAACCGTGCCAAGGCTCATGACGAAGTCCTCAATGGCATTGTAGATTTCGACAACGGAGTCAGGTCTGTTTCGGAGCACATGTTCACGATCTCCAGTACCACAGGCGTGTCTCTGGTTTCGACGAGTAAATTCCCGATTGCATTTTGGGCATTTCCACATTTCAGGTGTATTGTGTGAGCCTCCTAACGACCTTGTTGCGGCTTACTACTACGACTGTACATAGCCGGCACACGGATTACTGTTGACTTTCAACTAACGAAAGAAGATTCTTAAAACCAAGTGGCGGGAATTTGACGTTCAGAATTTTGAAGAGCTGTCTGTAAGCGTGAGATGGGATTTGAAAATTGGCGCTATCAATTGAAGGCATATTAGGAGCAAATGCAACATGTAATTGCTCCGTGGGCTGAATAGAAAAAGGGAATTGCAGGACAATTATTTTTTATCCTACAACCCCTAGAAAGAACTATTTTAAAAAAAAGAATTAGAAAATACGCACCTGTTAATAATAAGACTGATAGCGCTCCTAGTCCGCGCTTCTTCAGCCTGTCATATTGCTTATGCCGAACATCATTATATATCGCAACAATAAGCGAAGATACAGCAATAATTAGACAGGTATAAAAACCTAACATATAGGGTTCGGGCTGGATAAATAGAGACACAACTCCAAGCGCAACAAAAAAGAATCCTATATAACGGGCAATAGAGTTCACCTTTTCGTAATCTTGAAATATTAATGAAAACATGGTAATAACGAATTAAGTATTAATAATTATAATAGGCATCAGGATTATCCATGTTTGGTGGTTCACAATGGCGACAGCCCTTGCATTCCCAGTAATCTTGCGAACAAGCATATTTTTGTGTTTCATACGTTCCAATATTCACGGCTTGGCACGCCAATCCCGATGGAAATGTGCCAAACGTTCCAACAATAATACACGCTGCTGTACCGCTCACAAACTGAACAGTGGCATCTCTCAAACAATCATTAAACTCTTCTACACATGGATCAGCACGATTTTTCGGCGTCTTCGGACTGTTCTTTTTTAATGATTTGAAAAGTAGCTTCTTGAATAGCCTTCTTCTTAAATTCAGGATATACTTTATGAAGCTTTTCTACCTTACTTCTGACCGATTGCGAAAGATCCTTATATTGTTGGATATTTTTATAACCCATCTTTTTGAACCATTTGTTCTGAGTCAATGGTTAATTTTGGTTTCGAACCAGAATTATCAATGTAAGAAGAAATATTTTTTTTAAACTCTCTTATTTCTTCTTTTTCCATTGGTATCATCTTCTTTACTAAAGGTGCGTTAAGTTGTTCAATACTACCTACTAGGCTTTTGAATTCTGTGCTTTGGGTCAACTCTTCAACACCCGCAATTTGTTCAGAATCCGATTTTATAGTATCACTGCACGCAACAGCTATAGTAATTATCCCAATCACTCCTGTTAAAATATATGTAAATCTTGATTGAATATATTTCATAATAAATGAAATTATATTTAGGTTTTCATAACAAGACCATAAAAGGAGGCTATTTGTTACAAATTAGTTGATTTTCCAGCCTTACAAAGTCGCTGACACTCGAACTAATGGCGCTAAACCTTATCGAAACCTAAGAGCGGAAGCGAGCCCACGACAATGAGCACAATGCCGGCAGGGAGAACGACAGGGGTAAGGAATCCCCGAGGGAGCGAAAGGGGCACGGCGAATTGCAGGGCAGCAGCAATAAGAAAGGGAATACCAAAAACCATTTCAAAGGTATGCCACTTACTTTTGTGTGCCACATCCGTTGTTTCTTTTTCGAATTTGTTGTTCATAATTGGTTATTCAGCTTAGTTGTTTTGATTGCCGCCTTATGATTCTGGAGAGGGTGATTAAAGTTGATGGGACCTCTCTGCTAATGCGGAGTCAGATAGTGGATTTTATTTCCTTGTCATCCAGCAGCTTTATGAGCAATTCCATAGAGCTTTTAATGGTATAATATTCTTTTGCAGAATATAGCAGTATTATAACAAGAGCCGCCCAAGCAATTAAACCTAATGTCAGGTCAAACCAGTTAGGTTCAGCTCCATATTCAATAAAGCTTATGATGCCATACCAGGAACAAACAAATATACTGAAGGCAACGGACCAGAATATTTTGCTTGCTTTGTTAATTTGTTCCCGGGCATATTTACGGTAGCTGCCATTTTTTAATAATTGTTTGTCTTTGTAAAGGAAAAAGTGAGAAGTATTTCGGAATTGCTCTTCGAAAAACTCTTTGATTAATTTTGATGTAGCCATTCTCTTATGATTGTCTGTTAATATTTACGAAGCCAGCTGAACTATCATTCATTATATCTTCATGATGATACGACAGATAAGTCTCGGAAATATCCATCTAAGAGGCAAATACGCATAATCCCTACATGGGTAATAAGAGATCCATAGGTAGGGATCTCGAAGACCTATCCAGCTATTCAATCGTTAATAAAATTTAATTAACTGCAAGAAAATAATTGTAGGATGTCATTGGGGTTAGTGATAGCTTTACTAGTTGATAATAGGTAAGCCTCTCCAGAAAAAGTTGTTATCGCAAAATTTCACTGTCCGAGTCCCCTTATTATCAAGTATATTAATAACAGAAATGAGTTTAATTACTCAGAGCAAATCGATGAAATCAATAAATAGTATCCTGAAAATTGTATTAGGTACAGGGTTTTTGTTTTTCTATACCCCGTTACTTAATGCCCAGGATTGTAAATGTCAGGAAGTGATCACAGTACAACAAATCGAACCTACATCTTTTCTGACTGAGATTGGAGTGAATGAATACCCATATTTTTTGAATATTGCAGGATTGAAAAAGTATTCAAATATTCAATATATAGGGTTGGATGAGAACAGTTATCCCAAAGCTGATTTTTTTACCGTAAAAAGTAAAAATAAAAATATGAATCTTAAAGCAACCTATGGAAAAAATGGGAATTTAATTGATGGTCGCCTTATTAAGGAAAATGTACCTCTCCCTAAAACTATAGCAAGTAAGTTGGTAAGTGATGAGTATAAGGGATGGACAATGGCCAGTAATAAAATTGTTGTCCATGACTTTAATGTCCTCAGGACAGAGTACGAAGTAAAACTCCAGCAGGACGAGATGATGCAGACCGTGTTTTTTGATCATTCAGGCAATCAAATTAAAAAGATTTCCCGAACGTAACAGGGAAAAGATGTTTTAAAATTATTGATTAGATGTACTAAAGGCCATGCAGGGATGCATGGCCTTTTTTATTTACTTTAAATGTAATTGTACTCCGGCCTGGTTTCGAATTCATTTCCCGGAACAGAATCTACCCATTTTACCTATAAGTGATAGCTGTATGCCGAGCACCTTTGGTGGCCTTCATACCTTCAGGCCATATTTATTTGTGACTGGTTGCAGCATACTTAATCCATAGCTGAAATCAGGAATTCTACTTCGAATGAATATTAATACCATTGTATGTTTATCTGGTCTTTTATTACTGGCTGGCTGCTCTCTTATCGGGGATCCGTCAGACTCCGATAATGCCCGGGGAGTCGTTCATTTTCAGACTTCTGCATCTGGTGAAGCCCACCGTGAATTTATAAAGGGAGTTGCGGCTCTTCACGATTTTTGGTATCCGCAGGCCCGGGTGCATTTCAAAAAGGCCCGTAAACTGGACCCGGATTTTGCCATGGCATATTGGGGGGAGGCCATGACTCATGACCATCCCTTATGGAGCCGGCACGAGCATGAAAAAGGGAGTCAGGTGCTGAAGGAATTAGATCAAAAAGTGAATGCGGGAACAGTGAAGTGGTCTGAGAGAGAAAAGGCGTATCTAGATGCCGTGCGTGTTCTTTATGAAACGGGACCTCCCATGCATAAAAGGCGGGATCAATATGCCTCTGCGATGGCTGAGCTGGCTGAGCAATACCCAGATGACCAGGAGGTAACTGTTTTTGAATCGCTTGCAGCGATGAGCGTAAATGGATTTAGTTTTAGTGCCGAAAGCGATGTGGAGCCTGTAGCAGAACGTTTAGAGTCCGTTATCGAGCAGAATCCGGATCATCCCGGGGCCCTTCACTATTTAATTCATCTGTACGATACGAGAAAGTTTGCGCAGCGGTCTCTTCCGGCTGCTGAGCGATATATGGAGATCGCAAAATCTCCTCATGCCCTTCATATGCCAAGCCATATTTTCAGGCATTTAGGAATGTGGGATAAATTTATTGAATCAAATAAGGCTGCTTATGAGGCCTCCGTACAATGGCAGCAGGAAACGGGGCGGCCATTGGTTTCTCGCGACTTTCATGCTTTCACCTGGCTGTTTGACGGATATATGAAGGTAGAAAACTTTGAAGAAGCCTGTAAACTGTTAAATGAGTTAGATCAGATGATTGCCAAAGCCCGGAACAGGGGAGAAGATCATGCGCACCTGGTGGGAAAGAGCGAAAGTTTGGGCAAGCTGTACAATGAACAGGCCGGAGCTCCTGTTTGTGAGTGATTAGGCGTGGCCACGGAAGTATTTATAAGCTAATCCTTCAGCGGAGGTCTATGTCGATGGATACTATAGGGGAGACATGCCGGTTAGATTAAACCTTAAGTCGGATAAAGAATATGATATTAAATTTGAAAGAGAAGGGTATGAAACCAAAAGCGTCCATATAGGTAATTCGGTGGGAGCCGGATGGGTGGTCTGGATGTTCTGGGCGGACTTGTTCCTGTGGTCGTGGATGCCGCAACTGGTGCATGGTATAACCTTGATCAGGAGAGTATCAATGCCACGCTGAAAGAACAAAATTCGTAGGTCATTTAGAAAACCAGCCATAACAGAAGGAGAATAGCCATTACCCAGGCCATAATTTGGATGCTCAAGGGTTGGCTGGGGAATTCATATCCACAGATTGGACAGATATCTGAGTCGGCATCTACCTCCATTGCGCATCCGGGGCATTCTTTTTTCTTCATAATCACGGGGGGATAACTATAGCTTATCTGTCTTTTTGGATATCTATAATGAAAAAATAGGTTTTGTAATTCAAATGGCAGGCTTCTAATTTCGGATATATAATCAACACAGACAGAGCCTTGTATTTATTATAATTAATTATGAAACAGCAAACCAAAGCGTATATAAAAAAAGCAGAATTGGATGGCAAGAAGATATCTTTACCGGGTGAGGTAACCGTAAATCTGGAGCTTTCAGCTATTGATACGGGGGGAGGATTTCATGATCCTATTGTGGATTTTACTTTTACCTTGCCGGGAAGCTTTGGTGATTTGCAAGCAAACAAAAAGTGTACTATAGACCTCCTTATCGGGAATCCGGGGAATAGGGATGATACCATTCATTTTAGTTACAAAGGGACACTTAAATCGACAAATGGGCAACAGATGGAAATTATGGGGCGACTACAGGACGAGCAGGTAAGCCGGGAGATGGTCCGCTTTATTATGCGTTGCGTGCGATAACAATCCCGTCTATCTATACGCTCTCTTTGTTGTAGAAACTTAATATTGTAAATGGTTATATAATTTTGTTTTGGGAACAATTTAGACGAATATACATTTAAGTTTAAAAATGAATCAAAGAGATCTATTATGAAAATACTTGGATATGTGGTTACGATTGGCGGACTTATCGGATTGATCTTCACGGGCATTAATTATATCAATAATACAGAGAGTTTTAGTGCCTTAGGACTTGATGTTACGGTGAGTGAGGGAGATCCCACGGGGATGATCGTTTCTGTTATAGTACTGCTTGCAGGTCTTTTAATTACACGAGCAGCTAAAGAATAATGTTAATAAAAAAATAAGGGAGTCTATTATGCTACGATGGAGTATTACATTTTTGGTCATTGCTATTATTGCTGCAGTATTGGGATTTGGCGGAATAGCAGGTGCTACGGCCGGAATCGCTGAGATACTGTTTTATGTTTTTATCGTTCTTTTTGTTATTTCCCTGATCTTCGGTAGGGGCCGGGGCGTATAGAGTACAAGCGTACCAAGTTGATGATGGGAACAAATTAGGAAGGTATGAGTATCAATAATATCCGGGGAAGTAATTAGATCAATATTCTCTGGAAATTGAATTTGAAGGTGAGAGAAAATGCTGATTATGGCCTAATAAAATTGTTTCCCATGTATATTATCGACCGAAAAAAACAAATCGCTCTCATTAATGAGATGAAACAGCTTCGCAAAGACAGTCAAAACTGCGAAGCATATTATCATCATCCTGTAACTAACCAGATGTGGAAAAGTTTTTTCCCGCAGTCAGATGAGGAATCCATGGGTCCTAAGCTATTACGCCATGAACCTGTACCGGGAACAATAGAGGAGCAATTTAATATTTGCCTCACGGAAGAGGCTCCCGAAAATGCCATTGGACTGGGTATTGAATGGACAAACAGGGCAGACTTATGGCCTGCTATCATGAATGTGCTAGAGCAAAACTATTCTCACTATTCCCGAAGCCAGCTGAAGCTGTTCTTGAAACATCTGACGTTTGAGGAAGCTGAAATTCCTGAGCACGAGCAAGAACCATCACAGAATGATGCTGACTTATCAGATACGATGATAAATGAACTCGTCTGGCGTTCCCGTAAGATCCGCCTGAAGCGTTTTTTTGTTTTTGGCTGAGCCCATACCACTAGTCTCGTTTATAGGGTTTCACTTTTACAGATAGATTTCCTGCTATCATTTCCTTTCGTGAGAACTCTTCGTCAAATCGGAAGAAGAATTGGAAACAAAAATTCAGATTCTTCTCTAAACCAATTATCTTTACGAAGCTATTAACTCAGGCTCACGAAATTGTATAACGAATGATTCAAGAATATCTTAATTCTGTTGAAAAATTTATTGTTGTTGGCGACCGGGTACTCATCAAACCACGCGATATGGAAACGCGGACGAAAAGTGGGTTAGTGTTACCGGCAACCGTTAAAGAAAAGGAAGACATACACAGCGGTTATGTGGTAAAGACCGGACCCGGTTATCCCATTCCATCCAATGAGATTGATGAATCATGGAAAGATACCGACGAGACAAAATATATTGGAATGCAGGCGCAGGAAGGCGACCTTGCGATCTTTCTGAAAGATCAGACTCATGAGATTGAATTCGAAAATGAGAAATATCTTATTTGTCCCCATGGAGCAATATTGCTGCTTATCCGGGATGATATGACTGTGTAGCATCCGCAAAAGATTAAACTTCGCACAAAAGTAAATAGAAATAGATAATGTCCAAGTCACCTGACAGAGCATCGGAAAAGTCATCGGTTGTTTCTCGTCCGGATAATGACCTTCGGCGCTGTTCCTATTGTGGGGCCGAAGCCCCTTTGGTTTGGGTTCATGGACACGGACAATGTGCAAATTGTGGAATTAATGTAGCAGAATGCTGCCAGGGGGAGTCGTGCCAAACGACAGATGAGCCTATATAAACTGTTGTCGCTCAACAGTAAAAATCTGCTGGCAAACCTCAAGTTCCCGCGGATCGTTAGATGCTATAATTAGCAGGTGTCGAGGATCTTGATATAGGTTTGCAATCTCACTGACAAGGCTGCGTCCGGTTTCATCAAGATTGGAGCCGGGCTCATCCAGCAAAAGAATGTCCGGCTGATGAAAAAGAGCAGCGGCTATTCGTAGTCGCTGCTGCTGTCCTGTAGAAAGCGTGCCATAAGGTTGGCCTTCTACATTGGAAAGTCCAGTCTTACTAATCCATTTTTTTATATTTTCTGCACTGTCGGTATGCCGGCGGATATTAGATAGAAATTGAAGGTTTTCAATAACAGTTAGCTCATCATAGAGGTTGATATAGGGTGCGGCGTAGCCCATAGATTGGTTGAAGATTTGGGCAGAAATTCTCTCATTGTTTTCCAGCCAGTTGACCTCTCCTTCGGTAGGAGATAATAATCCTGCCAGACATTTTAAAAGGGTAGATTTTCCGGAACCGTTAGAGCCGGCAATGCCCAGCGTATTTCCGGAATACTCGAAAGATAAATCCGAAAATACAGTGTGGGGACCAAAAGTCTTTTTTAAACGTTTAACCTGTAGTGTCATCACAGACAAAGGTAAAAAGTGAGGAGATAATCCCCAATGGAAATATAAAATATATTTTATGGCTAGAGAGGAAGGATAAAGTACCCTCTCCATTTCATAAGAACCATTGTATTTAACATATTAGATAGCGGGCTGCTAATAATTTTCCGAATTGAAAAGTCGTTTTAAGCAGCGCGACTCTACTGGCTATTTTTAATTTTTAAAGTTGTATTGACAACAGGCAGACAATATATTCCCTACAAAAATGATGAACCAAACCCTTCAGAAGACCACCCAGAAACTGATTAACCTGCTACCCGAGGAGCAGCAGTATTACCAACCGGATGAGCTCCGCACATGGGGTTTTCCTTCCTTTGTCGTAAATCGCATTCGAGTGGAGTTGAAACGTAATCTGGCCGAATCAATGATTCCTCCCAAGACAGATTGGGCGAATATAGAAACGGAAGCGGTACAGCATGCCTGGGAACAGTTTGTACAGGCTATTCGCGATGAAACACGGCTGCCGGCCAGCTATGCGCGAGCAGTTATTGAGACCTCGGTTGCTGATGTGCTGGATATTTTGATTGCTCCCCGGCAGAATGTACCGGAAGTGATTTTTGGTAATGATGAAGAACTGAGCTACGAACAAGTTTGTCGGCGCGCAGAGGCGATTACAGTCTATTCGCATTTTTCTACCTTTCTACCGCGTTACATGGAGAAAAAAGAGCTTGATACCCTGGCAAAGGAGCGTTGCTCCCAAATTGTTAAACAGGCGGATGCCAAGATGACGGCCAACTATTCTTCCTTAAACTGGGCGCAGATGCTCGCCCCACTTTTTGACTTATTGGATGGAGAGGTGGAACCCTCATTGTTCCGGTTGTTTTTTGAGGATAGAAATATGGATCGCTTTGCGGAAGCTTTTGATCAAAAAGATGAGTCGCTCAACCGGGCTGGTTTTATAGAGACACTTTCAACACCCGGGGCAGTTAGCGATAATCCGGATGAGTTTTCTGAAGATGAGGAGGTTAAGCCGGTAGAACAGGAAAAAGAATCGTTCTCAAACGAAATTGATATGGATACAGATTATGTTGAAAGTACCACTAACACAGATGACATTGCTAAGCAGCAGGAAGATGATCAGTCGGAACCGGTTAGGGAAGATGAAAAAATGCCAACTGCTTCCGAAGAACAGGAAGATTCAGAAGAATCGCCGGAGCAAAAAGGGGATGAACCGGAAAGAATGAATGATCAGTATGAATATTCGGAAGCTATGTATGATCCGGCAGAAAAAGAATATGAGAATAATTCATTAAACGCCATTTTTGCTGGTGAAGAAGAGTCGTCGGAAGATGAAGAAGAGGCGATAGAGACTTCAGACTTTTCTGATGAGGAAATATCTACAGAGTCTACAGAAGAGGAAGAAGAATATGAGACCCCATCTCCTGTGGTTGAAAATAAAGCAGAACCGGGTAAAGACAGTGATACCCCTATTTGGATGAATTATATGAGTGAAGAGGATAAGACTGCTCTTGAAGAACAGGATGAGGTTCCCGAAGAGTTGTCTGTTACCGGTTATGAAGAAGAAACAGATGCTCCCGTTGATGAAGATGGATTTATTGAGGAGCCGATTATCGATTTGAGAGAGGAGGAATCACCCGAAGAGGAAACGAGTGATCTCAGTAAGTACCTGTCCGATGAGCGCGATCGCTTTGTGGAAGAAATTTTCGGAGGATCAGATCAGGCCTATGATAAGGCAATTGAGAAAATTGCCAGTTATGAAAATTGGCGCAGCGCCAGTAAATATATACAGAAGGAAGTTTTTAAGCGTAATATGGTAAACCTTTATTCCAAAACAGCCGTTAACTTTACCGATCGATTACAGAACTATTTTTTAAAAAAAGAAAATCAATAAAATAAGTGGTTGAATGTCTTCAGATAAAAAGGTAGAACGACTTAAACAAAAGCGTGAAGAAGCACGGAAAGGAGGAGGAGAGAAGCGTATAGAAAAGCAACACGACAAAGGTAAACTTACGGCCCGTGAACGCATCGATCTGCTGCTCGATGAGGGCACTTTTGAGGAGATCGATCCTTTTGTAACGCACCGGAGCCATAAGTTCGGACTGGAGGAGAAAAAGATTCCCGGCGACGGAGTGGTTACTGGTTTTGGAAAGGTACACGGACGACCTATTTATGTTTTTAGCCAGGATTTTACAGTTATTGGCGGATCGCTTTCGGAAACGCACGCAGAAAAGATATGTAAAGTGATGGACCTGGCAATGAAAAACGGGGTACCGGTCATGGGATTGAATGACTCGGGCGGCGCGCGAATTCAGGAAGGAGTTTCTTCCCTTGGAGGCTATGCAGAGGTGTTCTGGCGCAATAGCATGGCTTCGGGAGTAATACCACAGCTATCCGCGGTTATGGGTCCTTGTGCTGGTGGAGCGGTATATAGTCCGGCTCTCACCGATTTTGTTTTTATGGTGAAAAATACCAGCTACATGTTTGTAACGGGACCAAATGTGGTGAAGACCGTAACCCACGAGGAAGTTACATCCGAAGAGCTGGGCGGGGCGAGTGCACACAGCACGAAGTCGGGAGTAGCGCATTTTGCTGAAGAAAATGATGCGCTTTGCCTGCAGGATATGCGTAAAATATTGACTTATATCCCGCAGAATTGCGAGGAAAAACCACCCCGAAAAGAGTCCAAAAAACCTGACTCTTCTAAAGCAGAAGAACTGGATGATCTTGTTCCTGACCAACCCAACAAGCCTTATGATATCAAGGATGTTATAAAGGGTATTGTGGATAAGGACTCCTTTATGGAAGTGCATGAGCATTATGCGGATAATATAGTGGTCGGTTTTGCACGTATAGACGGGCGCAGTGTGGGTATTGTAGCCAATCAACCGTTATCTCTGGCTGGTGTGCTGGATATCGATGCCTCTATCAAGGGGGCCCGGTTTGTACGTTTCTGCGATGCTTTTAATATCCCGCTGGTTACTTTTGAGGATGTCCCAGGATTTTTACCTGGCACTGACCAGGAATGGGGTGGAATAATTAAACACGGGGCTAAATTGCTGTACGCTTTTTGCGAGGCAACAGTCCCAAAGATGACCGTCATTACCCGCAAAGCCTATGGCGGTGCCTACGACGTAATGAACTCTAAGCATATCCGTGCCGATTACAATGTGGCCTGGCCCACGGCTGAAATCGCGGTTATGGGCCCCAAGGGAGCGGTTGAAATTATTTTCCGCAAAGAGATCGCCGAAGCTGATGATCCCGAGGCTAAAGAGCAGGAGCTTATTGATTATTACAAAGAAGAATTCGCCCATCCTTATAAGGCGGCAGAGCGTGGCTTCATTGATAATGTGATTCTGCCGAGTGAAACCCGGGAGAAACTAATTCATGCGCTTGAAATTAGCGAAAATAAAGTGGACAGTATTCCGCAGAAGAAACACGATAACCTTCCCTTGTAGATTAATGTTTTAATATTACTTCGGGGTTTAGGCTTATAATATTTAGTTTATTTAGAGAGCGCTCTTTGCCAAAAACGTATCCATAAGGTGTTCAACATTGTTTGGGTTTTTAAATTCTGGGTGCAGCTTAACGACGTCCCCAATTAAAATAAGTGCCGGATTGGTTAGTCCGTGTTTATCTACTTCATGGACGATCGTTTCAACCGTGCCGAGGGCTATTTTTTCTTCCGGTAAGGATCCCTGTTGAATAACGGCAGCAGGTGTTTCGGCCTTGCCGTGTTTCTCAAAAATAGCGGTGATTTTCGGTAGGTTTCTCATTCCCATCAGAATCGCAACAGTAGCCGTCGTTTTTGCAGCGAGTTCAATATCCTCTGAGACTCCGCCATTTCTGGTCACACCGGTAGTGACCCAAAAGCTTTCATTGATTCCTCGTTTAGTGAGCGGAATTGTTTGAAGCTCCCCGATAGATGTACAGCTTGATATACCGGGTATAACCTCAACGGGAATATCATGGTCACGAGCGTAAGTCAGCTCTTCATGTCCTCTTCCAAAAATAAACGGATCTCCTCCTTTTAGTCGAACAATACAATTACCTTCATTGGCTTTTTGAACAATGAGGTTATTGATCTTCTCCTGACTATTTTGACAAGAGCCTGCCTTTTTACCTACATAAATTTTCTCAGCGGTTGATGGGGCATAATCCAGCAATGCCGGATGTGAAAGAGTATCATAAAGTACTACATCTGCTTGTTTAAGTGCTTTAACACCTTTAACGCTGATGAGGTCCGGGTCACCCGGTCCTGCTCCTAACAAAATTAATTTTGACCTTTCCATGGGTTGATGGCTTTGGGATTGGTTTGTCTATTCTCTTGGTGAAATATTCTTTGATGAGGTTAGGAATAACCAGCACATGCAGGCATGCCCACTCATAAAAAAGCCTGTTGCATTGTATCGTGAGGTAGAGCTCAAGGAATCGGTTGTTGAATTATTAAAATTCATTGTTGACAATAATTTTCTTTTACATTAGTATTAGAGGTAAAATTAATTCTTTGCATAAATTAATTATGAATTATTAAAAATAAAACTTAAAAATTAATTAAAATATTTTATTTATTGGTAGGCAAAGATATCAATGAGGAGCTAATAAATTTTAAGACAGAACCAGCAATTTTAATTGCTTTATGAAAAGATCAGACAGAAAAAACATCATTGTTGTCGGAAATGGAATGGTAGGATACAAGTTTTGTGAGAAGCTTGTTTCAAAAGAAGGTGATGAAGCGTTTAACATCACTGTTTTTGGTGAGGAGCCCCGTCCAGCCTATGATCGTGTTCAGCTAAGCTCATATTTTGACGGAGCGGATGAAGAAGACTTGCAAATGGCCCCGGAGCAGTGGTACGAAGAACAGGGTATTGAACTGTTTACCGGTGAATTGGTTGTAGATCTGGATCGGGATAATAAAACGGTTACGTCGCAAAAAGGTAGAACAGTCTCATACGACAAACTTATTCTTGCTACCGGATCAAGTGCCTTTGTCCCTCCCATAGAGGGTGTAGATAAAGATGGGGTATTTGTCTATCGCACGATAGAGGATCTGGAAGCGATCACGAAATATGCAGCAGGAGCCAGCAAGGCTGCGGTCCTAGGAGGGGGCTTGCTGGGTTTAGAGGCGGCTAAATCAGCCATGGATTTGGGCCTCAAAACAAGTGTGATTGAGTTTGCCCCCCGCCTGATGCCCAAGCAGTTGGATGAAATTGGGGCTGGTGCTCTGAAAAAAGCACTCGAAGAGCTGGATCTGGAGATATTATTAAATAAAAACACAACCCTGATCGGAGGTAATGGAACTCCCCAATACCTCGATTTTGCAGATGGCGACCGCCTGGATGCCGACATGGTGATTATATCCGCGGGTATTCGACCACGCGATGAGCTTGCTAGAAAAGCTGACCTTGAAGTCGGTGAGCGCGGAGGAATAATTGTTGACGATCAATTAAAAACAAGTGATTCGGATATTTATGCTATCGGTGAGTCGGCTTTACACCGCGGGATGATCTATGGTCTTGTAGCCCCCGGATATGAGATGGCCGATGTAGTGGTAGAGAATCTTACTGGCGGTGAAGAGGAGTTTACGGAATTCGACATGTCAACCAAGCTGAAATTGGTAGGCGTGGATGTAGCCAGTTTTGGAGACGCATTTGGCGAATCGGAAGAAAACAGTAAGAAAGTCATAATAGACAATAAGGCGAAAGGTGTTTATAAGCGCATCAACGTCTCGGAAGATGGTGATCGTCTGCTGGGCGGGATGCTTGTAGGTGATGCCGACGATTACAATATGCTTCTTCAAATAGCCCAAAACGGCTTTTCACTTCCGCCTGATCCTGTTGATCTGATTATCGGAGATCGTGACGAAGAATCAAGCGGGGGGCAGAAGGTCTATGAATTTCCAGATGACTCCATTATTTGTTCCTGTGAAAGCGTGACAAAGGGAGAAATTTGTGATGTCATTGAAGAAGAAGGAAAAGAGGATATTGACAGTATAAAATCATGCACGAAGGCGGGAACGGGCTGCAGTGGCTGCGTACCCATGCTCGATGACCTGCTAACCCAATCCATGGAGGCCCGTGGTAAAGAAGTACGCAAAGTAATCTGTGAACACTTTGATTATACCCGTCAGGAGCTGTTTGATATTATCAAGGTGAAAGAAATTCATACCTTCGATGAATTATTGGATGAAGTGGGGCAAGGCGATGGATGCGAAAAATGTAAGCCTGCTGTGGCTTCGTTGTTGGCAAGTGCCTTCAATGAACACGTACTCGAAGAACGAGATACCATTCAGGATACCAACGATCGCTTTCTGGCTAATATTCAGCGCGGAGGTACTTATTCGGTTATTCCCCGGGTGCCCGGCGGAGAGATCACTCCGGATAAGCTGATCACTATTGGTGAACTGGCCAAGAAATACGGTCTTTATACTAAAATTACTGGTGGACAGCGTATCAACATGATGGGCGCCCGCGTCGATCAGCTTCCCGATATCTGGGAGGACCTGATTGAATCCGGTTTCGAAAGCGGTCATGCTTATGGTAAGGCGCTGCGTACCGTCAAAAGCTGTGTTGGTTCCACATGGTGCCGATACGGACTGCATGAATCTGTTTCATTTGCTATCGAAATTGAGGAACGGTACCGCGGCTTGCGGGCCCCACATAAACTTAAGGGCGGGGTTTCTGGCTGTGTGCGTGAATGCGCGGAGGCCCAGGCTAAGGACTTTGGAATAATAGCCACAGAAGAGGGTTGGAATCTGTTCGTATGCGGAAATGGCGGTACGAATCCCCAGCACGCTAAACTATTGGCTACTGACCTCGATGAAGAGACGCTAATTAAATATCTGGACCGCTTCCTGATGTTTTACATTAAGACGGCCGAACATCTGAATCGAACTTCTACTTGGTTGAATAAGATGGAGGGCGGCCTCGAGTATCTGAGGAAAGTTGTGGTTGAAGACTCACTTGGAATAGGAGAAGAGCTTGAAAGAGAAATGCAGCAGCTGATTAATGTCTATTCCTGCGAGTGGAAAGAAGTGGTAAACAATCCGGAACTCAGGGAGCGGTTTACCCACTTTGTCAACTCCGATGATGTGGACCCCAGTGTCAAATTCAAAGACTATCGCGAACAGCCTGTGCCCGCGCCATCTGGCTGGGAAGATGATGAGTAATGAATTAATCCAATCATACAATTTTCATCCTAATTACAATTCTAAAAGTACTATTCAACCCTAGCTATGCAAACGAAAGAAAACATCAAAAAATGGTTCAAAGCTGCCAGAGTTGACGATTTTCCCAAAAACGGAGGAGCCTGTGTAAAGTATAAGGACAAGCAGATTGCGGTATTTAATTTTACCCGGCGCGGCGAATGGTTTGCCTGTCAGAATATGTGTCCCCACAAAAAGGAGATGGCTTTGGCCCGTGGAATGATCGGGGAATCGAAAGGCGAACCAAAAGTGGCTTGTCCCTTTCATAAAAAAGCTTTCTCGCTTTGTTCTGGTGAGAATATTAATGGCGAAGAAGATCCGGTTACAACCTATCCGGTGAAAGTAGAGGATGGGTATGTGTATATCGGACTCTCGTAAAAATACTAATTTACAAACTCTAACTTTAGAATTATGAGAGATATTTCTGGTAAGAATTCCTCGCTTCGCACTGGAAAAGCACTTTCGGTGGTCAGTTGCAGCCGGGAAACACTGGGGCGGGTAAAGTCTGATACGCTTCCCAAGGGTAACTTGTTGGATGTAGCTCGATCGGCCGGCTTTTTGGCCTCCAAGCAGACCCATCACCTGATACCACACTGCCATCCTGTTTCGATTGATGCACTCGATATCTCATATAGCTTTATCGAAGCCGGTAATTGCAAAGAGGATATCGGAAAAGTAGAGGCAGAATATGGGATTGCTATTATTGCCGAAGGAAAATCAATTGGCCGAACCGGGATAGAGATGGAGTTGCTTACGGCGGTTTCTATCAGCGCGCTAACGGTTTACGATCTCCTTAAACCACTTGGAGATGAAGTCGAAATTCGGACGACGCGCCTGCTCAATAAAACAGGTGGCAAAAGCAATCTGAAGAAGATAGTGGGCAAACAAAATAAAGTTGCCGTGCTCATCTGCTCTAACTCCGTTGCCGCCGGTCGAAAAGAGGATCGGGCGGGACCTATTATTGAACAGATACTTCAGGAGCACAATGCAGATATCGTCGATTTTAAAGTGATGCCTGATCGTCCCGAAGCCGTCCAGTCCCAGCTCAAAGAATGGGCGGACATGAATATCCCATTTGTATTTACTGTAGGGGGTACCGGACTCGGACCGGATAATACCGCTGTTGATGCAGTTCAGGAAATCATCGAGCGAGAGACACCCGGAGTGGTTGATGCCATGGAACTGCACGGGCTGAAAAGAACCCCGCTGGCCATGATGTCACGGCTGACTGCCGGGATCCTGAAAAGTACGCTTATAGTGACGTTGCCCGGCAGCTCCGATGGGTTGCGGCAAAGCCTGGGAGGTATTTTGCCAGGGGTATTTTATGCAAAGAAAATGCTCCGCCCGGTCCGGATAGAAAAGTGACTTCTACTCAAAATCTGCTTCTGATTAAACTTATTTCATATAGCCTCATAATATAATCTAAATGTTTTTTACAAAAAGCTACCTGGCGTCTGTTATAGTCTTTTCCTGTATTTTGTTACTGATATCTGCGAATACGCTTTTCGCCCAATTCAATCTATCTGGCGAGTTACGTCCCCGTACAGAACTTCGCCATGGATACAAAACTTTGCCAGCTGAGGGAGATAATGCTGCATTTTTTACTGAGCAGCGTTCCCGACTTAACCTCAATTATAGCAAAGATCTGTACAAGGTTGGTTTTACCGTTCAGGATGTACGTATCTGGGGTAGTCAGGGCCAGCTGAATAAAAGTGACGGACTGTTTTCGGTGCACGAAGCATGGGGGCAAATTAATTTTAGTGAAAGTATTGCTCTGAAAGCCGGCCGACAGGAATTAGTGTATGACGATCAGCGAATTTTGGGGAGTGTTGGATGGACAGCGCAAGGTCGAAGTCACGATGTTATGCTTGTTAAATTTACTGATGAAGCATGGACTCTGCATACCGGTTTTGCATTTAATCAGGATATAAATCCACCAGAACCAGCCAAATTATTTGATACTTTTTATTCTGGAGTAAATAATTACAAGACCCTTCAATATCTCTGGTATCATCGTGAATTTGAATCTGCCGAGCTTTCTTTTTTATTCCTGAATAATGGTGTTCAGCAGCCGGATTCCACCGTAAACTTCACTCAAACAGTAGGGGTAACCGGCAGCCACACTTTTCCTGATTTTCAAGTGAACGGTACCACATACTATCAAACTGGAACAGATCCGTCTGGAGCTGAAAAGAGTGCTTTACTTGCTTCGGGGAACATATCTTATTCGGGATTTAAAGATATCAGCTTGACTCTCGGTGCAGATTATCTTTCCGGAACACGAGCTGATCAGGAACAAAACCACTCCTTTAATCCCCTCTATGGGACGCACCACAAGTTCTATGGATTTATGGATTACTTTTATGTAGGTAATCCGCACTATCAGCAGACAGCAGACCATAACAATAATATTGGATTGGTGGATCTTTACCTGCAATCAACGGTACAGGCTTCCAAAGAAACGACTGCCTCAGTCGCTTTTCATGAATTTATATCACCGGTCTCTATTGTCAATCCCATAAATCCAGTGAACAGGTTACGCAATCGGCTGGGCACTGAAATTGATCTTGTTTTTAGTCATGTACTATCCGAGGAGGTCAAAATCCAGGCTGGATACTCTCATATGTTTGGAACCTCTTCATTAGAAGCAATCAAGGGTGGAAGCAGTAGTCAAACTTCTAACTGGACTTGGCTGATGCTCAGCTTTAATCCCCATTTTTTATCGAAGTGATAATTAATTAATCCAAAATAAACATACCCTGATCAATGCTATGAAGACAACCGATACCAACAAAGCGACAAGTATTAACATTTTTAGTTTTGCAGCCCCGCATATGCGGACCTTTCACCTGTCCTGGATTTCGTTTTTCCTTTGTTTCTTTGGCTGGTTTGGGGTTGCTCCCCTAATGGCCGTAATACGTGAGGAACTGGGCTTAACCCAATCACAAATTGGTAATACCATTATTGCATCAGTGGCAATTACGGTAATTGCACGGATATTTATCGGTCGGTTTTGTGATAAATATGGTCCCCGCCTTACCTATACGGTTTTGCTTATTTTTGGATCGATTCCTGTTATCGGTATTGGATTGAGCAATAGTTATGAAACATTTTTACTGTTTAGATTAGCTATCGGGATTATCGGGGCTTCATTTGTGATAACCCAATACCATACCTCGGTTATGTTTGCAGATAACGTGGTGGGTACCGCCAATGCTACCACCGCAGGATGGGGGAATATGGGTGGAGGCGCTACTCAGGTAATTATGCCGCTTATTTTTGCCGGATTCGTATTTCTCGGCTTTGAGGACTCTTCTGCATGGAGATATGCTATGATTGTTCCGGGAATAGCTATGATTGTCTTGGGTATTCTTTACTACAATTATACAACTGATACTCCCAAAGGAAACTTCTCTGAGCTGAAAGTGGATTCCATAGCAGAACTTGAGGGCGAAGAGGAGGAAGCTGATGTATCAATGATTGAAGTAATGAAGGATTATCGGGTGTGGAGCCTGTTTGTAATCTATGGCGCTAGTTTTGGTATTGAACTAACGATCAATAATATCGCCGCTATTTATTACCACGATTATTTCTCTCTGGATCTGCAGACCGCCGGACTTATTGCCGGGATGTTTGGCCTGATGAATATTTTTGCCCGTTCGGCCGGTGGATATCTGGGCGACAAGTTTGGAATTAAGTTTGGCCTCAAGGGTCGGGTTCGATTTCTGTTTGTTATGTTATTCTTGGAAGGGTTGGCCCTTATGCTCTTTTCCAGCATGGTGACCCTGACATTGGCTATTGGGACTATGATTTTCTTTAGTCTCTGCGTGCAGATGGCTGAAGGAGCCACCTATTCGGTCGTTCCTTTTGTAAACCGTAAAGCCGTAGGAGCCGTTTCCGGGATTGTAGGAGCTGGGGGAAATGCCGGTGCTGTGATGGCTGGCTTCCTGTTTAAATATGAATCTTTAGGCTATCCCGAAGCGTTGTTTATTATCGGGTGCGTTGTTACAGTGGTTTCCTTCCTCTCTTTTACCATTCGTTTCTCAATGGGTGACGAGAAAGAAGCGAGATATGAATTAGAAGAAGCCCTGTCAGATCCGGAACCCGAGTTAGAGCCGGCCTATGTTGATTAATTAAAGGTTGAAAGTTAAAGGTACGAAAGTTGAAGGTTGCCAAGTTGTGAGTACTGTCACATTCCGTTGTGATGGTTATTTCAAAGTACAGTTGGGATTCTTCAATAACGAAATACTTAAATGAATATGGATCAATCCGGAACTGAAAAATTTAAATCTACCTGTTCTTACTGTGGAGTAGGATGTGGTGTTATTGTAGAAAAGAACGCCAAAGGCCAGATTGAGGTTACCGGGGATGAATCGCATCCAGCAAACAAAGGGATGCTCTGTTCCAAAGGAATGAATCTGCACTACACGGTGTCAGATCATTCTGACCGGCTACTCTACCCACAGATGCGATGGGCCCGCAATCAGCCTCGCAGACGCGTAGACTGGGATACAGCCCTGGATCGGGCGGCGGCGGTGTTCGGTACTTTTATCAATAAATATGGACCCGATTCTGTGGGGTTTTATGTTTCAGGCCAATGCCTTACTGAGGAATATTATACGGTCAATAAGCTTGCTAAAGGATTTGTAGGCACGAATAATATAGATACGAATTCGCGGCTCTGCATGAGTTCAGCCGTAGCTGGGTACAAGAAATCCCTGGGAGAAGATTCACCGCCGATCAGCTACGATGATATCGAGCTGGCCAACTGTTTTTTTATAACCGGTGCCAATCCGGCCTGGTGCCATCCTATTCTTTTTCGCCGTATTGAAGCCCACAAAGAGAAGCATCCGGATGTTAAAGTTATCGTTGCCGATCCTCGGGAAACACAATCCTGCTCTATAGCGGATCTTCACCTGCAGCTAAACCCGGGCACCGATACGGTGTTATACCATGCCATTGCCCGCTGCCTGATTGAAAATGACCGGATTGACGAATCGTTCATCGAAAACCATACCGATGGATTTGAAGATCTTAGAGCCCAGGTTATGTCAAGGTCGCTGGAGCAAGCAGCCAAGACCTGTGGCTTGGAAGTAAGGGAAATTAAGCAGGTTGCCCGATGGATTGGTGATGCCAACGGCTTTATTTCAATGTGGGCGATGGGGCTTAACCAAAGTGTGGATGGCACCGATAAAAATCTCGCGCTTATTAATCTTTCCCTCATTACGGGCCAGATCGGCAAACCCGGCGCGGGTCCTTTTTCACTGACCGGACAGCCCAATGCTATGGGGGGACGTGAAGTGGGCGGTATGGCCAATCTGCTTTCCGCGCACCGCGATCTCAGTAATCCGGAACACCGACAGGAGGTGGCCGATCTCTGGAATGTTAATTCGGTTCCCGCAGAGCCTGGCTATTCGGCAACCGAAATGTTTGACGCTTTGCGGAATGGGAATATGAAAGCAATTTGGGTCATTTGTACTAACCCGGTAGTGAGTCTCCCCAATTCTGCCATGGTCGAAGAAGCGCTTAAAAAGGCCAAATTTGTAATCGTACAGGATATTTCACAGGATTCCGAAACCGTTGATTATGCCGACCTGGTGTTGCCGGCAGCAGGATACCTGGAGAAAGAGGGCACGATGACTAATTCTGATCGCCGAATTAGCTACTTAAATAAAGTGGTAGAAGCACCTGGCGAGGCTCTGCCGGATGCCGAGATATTGTGCCGTTTTGCCCGCAAGATGGGGTATGAGGGATTTGACTTCGATTCGGCCGAAGAGATATTTGATGAGCATTGTAAGCTTACTAAGGGGACCAATATTGATATCAGTGGATTAAGTCATGAGTATTTAAAACAAAATGGAACGGTTCAGTGGCCATTTCCGGAGGGAGCGGTAGAGGGGACACGGCGTTTATTTCTGGACCACCAGTTTTATACGGCCAACGGTCGTGCTCAAATCCACACCCAGAGTAAGAAACTGCCAAAGCGCCGGGATGAAGACCGACCACTGGTGTTAACGACGGGTAGAATTCGTGATCAATGGCACACAATGACCCGCACTGGCAAAGTGAGTCGGCTCAATCAGCATATTGATGAACCTTATATCGAAATACATCCTGAGGATGCCCGTAAGCATGGTATTGGCAATGAAGACGTGGTTGAAGTAATAAATGATCGGGGAGCAGTTCGTGTGCGAGCGGTGCTCTCAGAAGCCATAAAGCCCGGTGTTGTATTTATCCCGATGCATTGGGGAAAGATACTCCAAAAAGATTTTCCGCGAGCGAATAATTTGACCAGCGATAGAGTAGACCCCGTTTCAAAGGAACCTGACTTTAAATTCTCAACCGTAGAGGTTTCAAAATTTGAAAAAGAGAAGGAGAAAATTATTGTGGTTGGGGCCGGAGCCGGAGGTTTTCAGTTTGTCAATAGCTATCGCGAGTACAATACGGAAGATGAGGTAGAAGTTTTCTCCAAAGAGTATGACTGGTTTTATAATCGGGTATTGCTTCCTGACTATATCAGTGGAGAGTTGGATTGGAAGAAGCTGAAGAAAATGCAGTCCGATAAGCTCGTAGAACTCGATATCCTTATGCACGAGGGCATCAGCGTGGCGAGCATAGATCCCGATACGCAAACCATTATTGATTCAAATGGCGATATGCATTCTTATAATAAACTGGTTCTTTCTACCGGAAGTCGTGCAAATTTTCCTAATGGTATTCCCCGTTTGCCGGGCGTATTCACCATCCGTCATCGAGACGATGCTGAAGAGCTGATCGAATACACAAATAAGGAAGGCCATGTAGTAATTGTAGGCGGTGGACTCCTTGGATTAGAGATGGCAGCTGCACTGCGAAAAGTTGATATAGCAGTTACACTGGTACATCGCAATCCAAGGCTGATGGAGAGGCAGCTTGATACAACCGCGAGTGAATTGCTCTATGAACACATACGAGACTGTGACATTAATGTGATATTTAACGACGAAATTGAGCATTTGTCTCAACGAGAAAATGGAGTTCATGCGTCTTTGAAGAGTGGTAAATTTATGGATTGCAAGGCGGTAGTTTATGCGATAGGCACTCGTCCGAATATCGGTCTGGCAAAAAAAGCAGATCTGGAATGTAAAAGGGGCATAGTGGTTAATGAGCATCTGCAAACCAGCGATCCCAATATTTATGCGATTGGAGAAATTGCCGAGCACAAAGGATCCATGAATGGAATAACAGCTGCAGCGGAAGAACAGGCGGATATTGCGGCTGCTTATATTTCAGGTGATCTCTCCAGCAGCTATTCGGGTACGGTTTCCATGAATATATTGAAGTTCCCCAACCTTGAACTCTGCTCGATGGGTATAACCGAGATACCCGACAGTGCATCCGGATATGAAAAAATCGTATTGGTGGATAAGAGCGAGCGATTTTATAAGAAATGCATTGTCTACCAAGACCGATTGGTAGGTGCTATTTTGATGGGAGATAAGACTGAGTTCAATGAGTTTCGCCGACTGATAGATAATAACATGGAGTTATCTGATCGGCGTAAAGAGTTGTTGCGTTCCGGTCAGTCGCTGACACCATTGAAAGGCGAAGTAGTCTGTTCCTGCAATAATGTTGGAGACGGAAATATTCTAGAGGCTATTCGTGAGGGATGTGAAGATTTCAAAGATCTTTGCAATCAAACGGGGGCAGGAACAGGCTGTGGAAGCTGTAAGCCCGAAGTAAAAGCAATCCTTGAACAGGCTACAGTGAAATTAAAGCAGTAGAACCAATGAACAGGAAGAAATAAAAAAGTGAAAAGAAAGAAGTGTTAATCTGAAAAGTCGGAGGTGAAAGGTTGAATGTTGAAGGTTTCAACTTAAAGCTGAGCAACCAACGAATAACCAATAACTGGTTGACTGACAACAAATAACCAAAATTGATCCTTGACACGTAGTATAAAAACATCAGTAACTGCTAAATCCGCTATGAAAAAAAATGATCTCATCCGAGCTTTCATTCCCGGTGGAGTTTTAACCCCAAGGGACTTAAAAAAGATTATCGGCATTGCCCAGGACTTGGGGAATGAGGTGGTCCATTTTGGGTCAAGGCAAGATATTATGTTTCCGGGTGATGAGGTGGATCAAAAAAAATTGGATGAAGAATTTGGTTCGATTCAAACAAATTACGAATGGAGCGGACGACGGTATCAGAATATTGTTACTTCCTATTTGGCGGTGGACTTAATGGCAAGTTCTCCGTGGGTCACTTCGGGAACCTATTTTAATGTGCTTGAATATTTTGACTATCGGCCCCGGTTAAAAATAAATATAACGGATCCCAAGCAGAGCCTGGTCCCGTTGTTCAACGGACAACTTAATTTTGTGGCTTCCGACCATGAGGACTATTGGTATCTGTTTATTAAGCTCAACTCCTCCGATGAACTGCAGCGCTGGCCGGTCTTGGTTGATAGCCAGGATATAGGAAAGTTAGCTGCTGCTATAGAGGAGTACCATTTTAGACCTGAAAAGGAAAGTATCATATCCACCAAGAATTTATTCGACGAGATAAATAAAAAAGTAGGGACAAATAACAGAACTATTGACAAAGACTTGGATTACCCCTCTGAGCCCTTTCCATATTATGAAGGATTGAATAAAATGGCTGGTAACAAGTATTGGCTGGGATTGTATTGGCGAAACAATCGCTATACCATCTCTTTCTTAGAGAAGGTTTGCAACCTTTGTGAGCAGACCAACTGTGGACGAATTATCATTACTCCCTGGAAGTCTTTTATTGTTAAGGATATTTCAGAAGAAGACCGGCCGAAGTGGGAACTCTTGTGTGGTAATAATGGAATTAATTTGAGGCACTCGTCCCTCGAACTCAATTGGCATTTGCCCGTGCTTGATGATTCAGCTCTGAAGTTGAAAAATTACCTGGTTGATGTGTTTGACAAGCACGATATCAGCACGTATGGACTAACGTTTTCTATCAAGGAGCAGCCGGTTAACTTGTTTACTTCTGTTGCTATTCTTACCCAGCCGAGTATCCGGCTGTTTGGAAAATATAATGTTTTGAAGCGCTATAATGTACTATACAGCAAGAATTTTGATCCCAATGAGGAGCATTATATCCCATTTGCAATGTATGTCTCAAAGAAGGAGCTGCCTAATGTTCTGATGAGGCTGAGCAGGATATACTACGAAGAAATGAATAAGGAAAAGGAAGATAGGATATGGGAGGAGCAGGAAGAGGAACCTTCTTTGCAAACCGCATTTCAATGTTCGGATTGTATGACGACCTATGATGAGCGATACGGAGATCCACAGTCGGGTATTCCTGAAGGAATACCTTTTGTTGAGCTTCCTAATACGTATTCTTGTCCGATGTGTGAGGCTCCGAAATCTTCATATCAGGAAATAAAAATTGATTTTGGTGAGGAGATAAGTCAGGAATATTAACCAAAAGCAGGAAACAGATTATGCGATTGAATGTAAAGCTTTATGGAATAACAAAAGAGATCATCGGTCAAACGGAATTGGAATACTGCCTTTCTTCATCGCCGGATGTATCTTCATTACGAAAAGAACTTAGAAGAGAATATCCTGAACTCGGCCGACTTACATCATTGATGGTTGCCGTCAATGGGGAGTATGCTCCCCAGGATTTAGTATTGAATGAACAAGACGAGGTGGTTCTCATCCCCCCGGTAAGCGGAGGATGATTTTATGAGAAGTTAACGGGGAATTAAATTATGGTTGAACTAACAGACAAACCTATTGATGTACAGCAAATGATTAACCGGGTTTCGTCAGAAAAAGCCGGCGCATTGGCACTTTTTATTGGGACGGTCAGAAATATGACTGATGGCAAACGGGTAGTAAAGCTCGACTTTGAAGCCTATGATAAGATGGCAATATCGGAACTTGAAAAAATCGTGAATAGAGCCAAAGAGCAATGGCCAATAAAGAATATTTCAGTCATTCATCGCATCGGCGAGCTGCGAATCTCCGATATTGCCGTGGTCATCGCTGTTTCATCACCCCATCGCAAAGAAGCATTTAGAGCTTGTGAATTTGTGATTGATACCCTCAAAGAAACGGTCCCTATTTGGAAGAAAGAGTTTTTTGAGGACAAGGAAGTTTGGGTGTCTGCACATCCGTGAATCAAGTTATTAGTTAATTTTTAGCACCGATACTAAGCTCATTATAGCATTTTCCCTGATTGTGTTAAGCATGGACACTTAAAACAGCCTATTGAGGCTTTTTGGGAAGATTTTTTCTTCTAACATCATTTTTTACTGACGGCTGAAAAATTTTAGTCAAACCCATGGTTATTCCAAGAATTTATGCTTGGAAATAGATAGGTTTGTTCCTCTTTTACTATTTAATTTATCCTCTTGGGAAGTTCTTCTGCTATTTCGTTAATAAAGATAGCCAGCTTGGGACGCGAAGGCTCAAAATCAGCCTTAATTCCATGTGACTCCAATCCACCAGAGCAAACGGGTCCGATGGATGCCACTACTACTTCTTTCAGGGCCTTGCGCAACTCCTCTTTGGATGCCACCATACCTGCTACCTTCATCACATGATTAACCTGAGTTTTACTGGTGAAAAGTACAATATCTGTTTCTCCATCCAGAATAGCCCGAATGCCTTTTTTTAACGGTTTCAGATCATCCGGAAGAGCCCAGCGGTAGATAGAGGTCTGCAATAATTCAGCACCGCGTGCCTCTAATTCTCTATTTAGTTTTTCATTCGGTTCGCCATATTCCTGTATGGCTATGAGCTTTTTATTTAAATCCGAGGTTAATTTGTTATCGGCAAGGGATTTAAGGAGCTCTTTCCAAGTGTTAGGTTCCGGCACTTTTATATCAATCGGTATATCGAGCTCACGAAGTACTTTAGCCGGCTTAGGTCCACGCGAAACAACAGTAAGATCCGATAATGCCTGGTGTATATTCTCCCAGTCGTACTTGGTTTTCATGGTTTTAACCAGCATATCTGTGCCTACACCCGTCATGCAAATCAGAATATCTACATTACCGGCAAAGAGTTCATCGCAGAATGAAAATACAGCGGTATGATTTTCCAAGGGTACTTCCTGCATGGATGGGGCGCTAATAGTCCGGGCTCCTTTTCGTTGCAAGAGTTGTGCGGTAGAATTTGCCATTCGGCTTTCAAATGCCAAAGCCGTAATATTTTCAAGTGGAGTTGTAGTGCTCATAGGTTAATCAGTTTTTCAAACTTAAGATCAATGAAAAATACTATTCATTTTAATGGTATGTAAAAGGAGAAAGTTATTTAATCAAGTTTTGATTCATCGGGTTGATAATTTTGCCAGAGCCTGCTCATATTCCCCGGGATTATTGGCATTCATAAGCTCTTGTGAATCAGGAGGATCTAATAGCTGAACGTCAGCGTTGATTAATGCCTTCCGGGGACAAGAGTGGCCCATTCCCAGAAACGTCAGTAGAACCTGGTAACTTTTAGGTTCCCAAATGGTAATAAGCGGTTCCGGGAATCCGCTCTCGTTATTTTTAAATGCAGTGGCAATTTTAGAAGGATTTTGATTCTCTTTGAGACTCTCTAACGTTTTGGATGTTAACAAAGGAAGATCGCAGGCCACTGTGAGGAAGGCTGAATCTGGATGCTGCTTGAAAGCTGATAATAGGGCTCCCATGGGACCCATATCCAGAAAGGAATCGGTAATAATGTTATAACCCTCCGGTATATCTGATTGCTGTTCCTTTCGGCATGAGAGGAATACTTCATCGCAATAATCATCCAGCAGTTCATAGAGATGCACGCGTTGCGGCTTGCCATGATAGTCTAACTTGGTTTTGTCGGTGTGCATTCTTGTACTTTTTCCACCGGCCAATACCAATCCTTTCAAGGGGGATATTGCACCCTCTAAAAGTTGTTCAATATTGGAGGCAATTTTTGCAGTATCTCCAATTTTAAAAACAGGGACCTGGTCCATCTCTTTTATATTTTTCTTCACGTAATCAGGTATCCGGGTTAGTCCTTCTTGCAATACAATGAGCTTTGTATTGGCTAAATCTTCCGGTTTTACCGGCTTCCGTGGATCAATAACTGTAATTCGGTTTTGGACTTTAAAATGATTCCCGTTAAGAAGTATCAAGTCTACTTCATTAAAGATCGATTTGACCTGATAGTTATTCAGCCTCTTTTTAAAATTAAATTTTTGTACGGACTCTGTCTGAATATGGACCAGGTCAGTATCTGGATACGTTTCTGAACTATCTCTATCAGAACTATTTTTATCCCAATGCTCTGCATCTATATAGCCGAGCTGGTACTTTTGGGATAACTGTTTGCTAAGTTGATTGGCAAACTTTTTAATGGCCGTACAAGTGGTACCAACAATGGACAGCTCATTTCTGCCAAATGTACCATCATGCGCCTTAGCTAATGAAGTGTGTTTTTGATGAGGTTGCCCGTTCTTATTCTTTGGCATTATTGAGGATCGTTTTACCGATTTGATTCGATTTTATTATTAACTGCAGTAATTATTATTAATTAAGTTAGTAAAATATGAATTATATCAATAATTTATTAATATAATTAGTTTTTTTAAGAAAATTATTTATACATAAATATATGATAGGAGTATCAGAGGCTAGTGATATTATTAATGGGATAAAGCTGAAGATAGAGACTGAGAAACTTGATATTTCTGAAACTGTTGGAATGATTCTCCGGGAATCCATAACACTGGATAGGGATTTACCCCCTTTCGACCGGGTTATGATGGATGGAATTGCTATTCAGTATGATAAGTGGGAACAGGGGCAGAGCGTGTTTCCGGTAGAGGGGTTACAAAAAGCAGGGGGACCTAAGCAGGTCATGGATGGTAGCGGACACTGTATGGAAGTTATGACCGGAGCAATATTACCAGGTAAGACGGATACTGTGATTCGGTATGAGGATATTGAAATCCAGCAGCAGGAAAAAGAAACTGTAGCAGTTATACAAAAAAGTCCGAAAGCAAAGGGACAGAATATCCATCCAAAAGGAACTAATCGCCCAAAAGGGGATCTGGTAGCGAACGAAGGCATGGTTCTAAGTCCGGCCGAAATTGGGGTAGCTGCTACGGTGGGGAAGACACGGCTGAACGTTTCGAGAGTACCGGAAGTGGCCGTTATATCCACTGGCGATGAGCTGGTACCTATCAGCCAGCGTCCGCTTCCCCACCAAATACGTCGATCAAATGCCTATACAATCTCTGCGGCACTGCGAGAGCTACATATGGAAGCAGAGCTGTTTCATCTGAATGACGATCGTTCTGAGATTTCCAAAAGACTGGATGATATACTCAAAAAATTTGAGTTGGTGATTTTAAGTGGAGGCGTCTCCAAGGGTAAATTAGACTATATTCCAGGGATTCTTGAGCAGAAGGGGGTAGAAAAACTCTTTCATAAAGTGCGACAGCGTCCGGGCAAACCCTTCTGGTTTGGAAAATCTGAGGAGTCCGTGGTATTTGCCCTGCCGGGAAATCCGGTTTCTACTTTTTCCTGCTGTTACAGGTATGTTATGCCTTGGCTGAAAAAGCAGTTAGGAATAAGTAAAAGAAATCAATTAATGGCTCAGCTTACTGTAAATTATACCTTCGAGAAAAAGTTAACCTATTTTTTGCAGGTGAAAGTTGAAATTAATGATGAAGGTATTATGAAGGCTACTCCGGTAAAAGGGAAAGGTTCCAGTGATTTAGCCAATCTGTGCAAGGGCGATGGCTTTCTGGAGTTGCCGGAAGATCAAGACCATTTTAAGGCCGGGGAAAGCTATCCTCTGTTTCTGTATCGAACTTTATAACTTTAAAGTTTATGCTGATAGTTTTTTGATGTAACTCTTAATGAAATAGTAGTACCGATCCGGATATCCGGATTTTTGTCTGGGTCATATGGAATATGTATCAAACCATGGTGTGATGTTACAACAAGTATATTTTTGTCGAATAGAATATCAATAACTTTAACAACGCCTGGCTTCATATTTTGGGCAGGTTGTGAATATATTAGTTCAGCGGGGTTTCCAGTTTGCGCTATTTTTCCCTGATGGAGCGTAATAGCACGGTCTGTGAGCTGTACTATTTCTGCTGGATCGTGCGAGACTAAGATCATGATTCCATCAAAATTAGAAGAGACGCGTAAGAGATCATGCCGTAACTTTGTTCTCATTTCTGGATCCAGGGCTGAAAGGGGTTCATCTAAAAGCAGGAGCTGAGGCTGGCGGATGAGGGCACGTCCAAGACCTACCCGTTGTTTTTGCCCCCCGGAAAGAGTAGCTGGTTTTTGATTAGCTATAGAAGTAATATCCAGCATCTCGAGAATTTCATGTAGGCGATGGCGATTTACGTCGCCGGAGAAAGCAAATTCCAAATTTTCTTGGACATTCATATTTGGAAATAGGGCATAATCCTGGAAAACAAATCCGATATCTCTTTGTTGTGGTGGTCGATTGATATTACGGTCTGAATC
Source organism: Fodinibius salicampi (assembly GCF_039545095.1). Lineage (NCBI taxonomy): Bacteria > Pseudomonadati > Balneolota > Balneolia > Balneolales > Balneolaceae > Fodinibius > Fodinibius salicampi. Next base: position 169,664 of record NZ_BAABRS010000004.1, read on the forward strand.
AAACCAGAGATTATCGTTAACCTTTAATTTGCCCGAATCAGGGGTTATCAGGCCGGCCAGTATTTTTAGTAAGGTAGTTTTACCGGCTCCGGAAGGCCCCAATATACCTATATTTTCCTGAGCGTCTATTTGAAGATTGATCTCCAAATATGGAGTAGGTCCCCCTGGATTGAGTTTTTTATAAACAGAGCACTGGATCATAAAAAATTGATGTTTCTGTAATGTTGGTAAGAGTGGACAGCAAGTAACACCAGCAGAGAAAAAATAAGCAGTATAAGGGAGTAAGAATTGGCAGCTGCATAATTCATGCTTTCCACCTCGTTATATATTGCTATAGAAGCCACTCTTGTTTTGCCCGGTATATTTCCGCCAATCATAAGAACCATACCAAATTCACCAATGGTATGCGCAAATGACATTACAATACCTATCAGGATGGAAGGCTTTATGTTTGGAATCATTACTTTATAAAACGTGGTAACTTTAGACTTCCCGAGGGTAAAAGCAGCATCTTGAAAGTTTTGGGGTAAGTTTTCAAGACCGGATAGTATTGGATTCATCATAAAAGGGAGGCTATAAATGATGGACCCCGCAACTAGGCTTGTAAAACTAAAGGCTAAATTTGATTCGCTTAAAGCAATCAGCATATAGAAACCGAGGACAGTTGGAGGTAAGACAAAAGGCAAATTGATCAGCGATTTCAAAAGCGGAGTTATTCCTGAGCTATAAAAAAAGATATAGCAACAAAGAGGGATACTTGCCGCTAAAAGTATAATCGTTGTGACCGTGGCAAGTTCAAGACTTAAAATAAATGGATACCAGAATGAGTCCATATCAGTATTTTTTTGGAGGATTTTTATAACCAAACTGTTGGAAAACACACTGTGCCCGTTTGCCAAAAAGATAGTCCATAAATAATTCAGCCCGATGTATTTGGCGATCCTGATTATCTTCTTGTTGGATTATTACAGCCCCGTGGGGAATTTTGAGTGGTAGTACCTTCCAATGGCCCTTTTCCCTTAATTGTGTCATATCAATTGCAGAGGATGAACTAAAAGCTGCACTTACTTGGTCTGAGAAAATAAATTGATTAACCTGGGTTACATTTTCTCCAAATACTAGTCTTTCCTGAACATGTTGATATAGCTCATTTTCTTTCAGCCATTGCTTGGCTGCTTTACCAAATGGGGCAAACTTCGGATTGGCAATAGCTATATTTTGCTGTTGATTCTTTTGTAGGATGTCTTCAGCTGATTTCCCTAATAGCGGTGTGTTACTCCAGAATACCAGTGATCCTAAAGTGAATATCTGAGGTTCGAAAAACGTTTTACCTTGTTCAAATACTTTTTGAGGATATTGGAGATCTGCCGACAGGAAAAGATCATAGGGAGCGCCGTGTAGAATTTGGGTTGCAAGAACACCGGAAGATGCACTAATGAGTTCAACGTCAATTTCGTATTGGTCTTCGAATGCTGCTGTGACTTCTTCCAGGGGGACTTTAAGGCTGCTGGCTACGGCAACAGTTAACTTACCGGAATGCTTTGGAACAGATCCTAAATAGCTACCTACTAAAAGCAGACAGGCCAAGAGTGCCAAATTTATTCGGTGTATTGATATCATTGACAGGAATTTATTTGATAGATGTGGAAGTCATACTACTCTATTATCCACCAATTACCGACATGGACTCTTGGAGTTTTTCTTTTCTTCTCTTTTCAGCCTCAAACCCATCTTTGGGCCGCTGTTTAAAGGTATGTTTGAAGAGATTACTGATTTCTTCGTCACTGGCTCCATCCCGGAGAATATCCTTGATGTTAAGAACACCACTATCATAGAGACAGGTTTTAAGGGTGCCTTGGGAATCGATGCGTATTCGATTACAAGTCCCGCAAAATGTACGGCTATAAGCCGCGATAATACCTAGTTTTCCCCTGTAGTTGGGAACCTTGTAGTTGGTGGAGGTAGAGTGGGGGCCAGAGGATATCGTTTTTAAATTGGGATATTCATCTTTGAGATGATTCAGGATTTTGTCGTATGTCCAGGTAAGTTTCGAGCCATTCCCGCCTTTTCCATTAAAGGGCATTTCTTCAATAAACCGTACCGACAGGTCATATTGCTGCGTAAGTTCGGCCAAGGGGATGATATCTTCAATATTTTCATCCTCCATCACTACTGTATTTATTTTAAAGGGAATAGAGCTCTTTTTAAGGAGATAGAAAGTTTCAATCACCTGATCGAATTGATCTCTTCGTGTAATTGATTTAAACCGGTCAGGATCGAGTGTGTCAAGACTCAGATTGACAGAGGTAATCCCTATTTCTTCCAGGCGTGAAATATAAGGGGCCAGAAGAGTGCCATTTGTAGTGATGGCAATCTTTTTAAGCTTTTTATTCTTGCTAATTGTGGATATAAAATCAATTAGATCTTTTCGTACAAAGGGTTCACCCCCGGTTATGCGAATCTTAGAAATTCCCAGCCCTGTTAGAATATTGATGATACGCTCGAGTTCTTCGTAGGATAAGATCTCCTCACGGGGTAAAAAATTAATGCCCTTGGCCGGCATACAGTATTTGCATCGCAAATTACATCGATCCGTCACCGATAAGCGAAGATAGGTAATAGGCCGACCGTGATTATCATAGATAACAGAATGATCAGTATTCATTAGGTAATTATATTAATTTAATTCTAATAAATACTAAATATAAATAATTATTTATCTATAACAACCTTATATAATAACAAAAAAATACTAATAACTAATATTAATTAAGGTAATGTTAATTTGAATAAAATACTTAATGTGGTGGCAATAGGAAGAGTCATTTTTATGCTATTGATTTATATATTTGAAGTATTGTGGGCAAGCTTTTTTATACTTCCGCTTTTCCTATAACATTCAAGGTCTTTTGAAGACCTGTTTCCGCCACCGACTGCAGGTCTCGTTCCCAATAATCAGGATTATATAGTTCAAGAGATACACAGCCTGTATATCCCGTTGACTTTAGATCCTTTAGTGATTGAACAAGAGGAAGTACGCCATCACCGGGGAACACCCGATGCTTGTCTTCGAGCTTTTCAACAGAAGGGCTATCCGGAGCATCAGCAAACTGAAAGATGGCAATCATATCTCCGTTTAACAGTTTTAATCCCTCAAAACCTCCTCTGCTAATATGCATATGGAACGTATCTGGAATGACCTTGGCTTCAACATGATTAGCATTCAGGGCAACAGCTGCTGCTTCTCCCAGCGTTTTAAGTGGGAAGAATTTGACAAAGACGATAGCAGGATGAATCTCATATTCCTGAACTCCTATCTCAATGATATCCCTGTAGCGGTCGGCCACCCACTTTAAATCATAATTTTCGCCTACCGTATTGGGAATCGTCTGGATGTGTTTTGAACCTATGTCAGAGGCCATACGCATTCTCCGGCGGGTATCCTGTAATGATTCTTCCCACTGTTCCCGGGTGGGAGGGAGCGCATTCCAAAGACCAATCACACTGGGTACGAACATACCCCGATCCTTAATTTCCTGCCCCAATTTATTCAGATCCCCTCCATTTTCTTCAAACTCTTGCAGTTCATTATCCCAGGGTTCAATAGCATCGTAACCGGCTTCGGAAGCGATGCGAACTTTATCTTTTAGTGAAGCGGGACGGATAGTGGCAGTATCCAAGCAAATAGGCCAGGGACTTCGACCATCCTGATATCTTTTCTCCTGCTTCTTCGGCACGCTGGACTTGCTGATCCCCAGAGCGGATACTGAACCTCCCATTAAACCTGCCCCCAGTGTAATAAATTTTTTACGATCCATGAATCTGTGTTCTCTTATTTATTGTTGTCATTGTATATATGGTTGCTAAGGTATTAAGTAAAACCAAATTCGGATAAGTAGTACGTTATCAATATATTTTTTGAATGGAAACATACATATTATGAGTTGGATTTTGAGAAAAAATCGAGCCAACTCAAAATGAAGAATTGGAAATTGATTCATGGATCTTTTTGAAGAGGAAGAAATGACCGATACATCTGGAAGCGGTAATGATTTCGTTAATCCGCATGAACCCTTGGCTACCCGCATGAGGCCCCGTTCGCTGGAGGAGTTTGTGGGTCAAAAACATATTGTGGGTGAGGGTAAGATGTTGCGGCGTATGATAGGGTCTGGCGTTATAGGGTCGCTTATTTTTTACGGTCCGCCCAGCTCGGGTAAAACGACGCTAGCACACGTTATTTCCAGGGAAATTAATGCCCAATATGTTGAACTGAATGCTGTATTGGATGGGATTAAAGACCTGCGGGAAGTGGTGACAAAGGCCGAAAAGATTCAGCAGATGAATGGCCGTAAGACCATCCTGTTTGTGGATGAAATTCACCGGTGGAATAAGGCGCAACAGGATGCCTTATTGCCTCACCTGGAGTCGGGAATTATCACGCTCATTGGGGCTACTACCGAAAATCCTTTTTATACCATGGTTGGTCCGTTGCTTTCCCGATGTCAGCTGTTTGAGCTTTATGATCTGACCAAAGACCATGTGCTGACGATGATTGATCGGGCCCTGAATGAGGATCAAAGAGGGCTCGGTAAGAGGAATATAGAGGTGACCGAAGCAGCAAAAGATCATCTGGCAGACTTTGCTGCGGGGGATATTCGCAATGCTCTTAATGCCTTGGAGGTAGCCGTATTGTCAAGTGAGCCGGACGAGGATGGCGTTATACACATTGACCTTGAAATCGCTAAGGAATGTATTCAAAAACGCAGTGTGCGCTATGATGGAACCGGTGATGAGCACTATCATTTTGCCTCGGCTTTTATTAAATCCATGCGCGGATCCGATCCAGATGCGGCACTATACTGGATGGTAGCCATGCTGGAAGGAGGAGAGGATCCGAACTTCCTTTTTCGGCGGATGCTCATCCTGGCTTCAGAAGATGTGGGGATGGCGGATCCGCATGCACTTACCGTTGTTAATTCGGCTCATGAGGCTTTTACCAAGTGTGGGATGCCGGAAGGACTCTACTTTTTAGCCCATGCCTGTATTTACCTTTCGTTGACGCCCAAAAGTAACAGTACGGGAGCTGTCTTTTCGGTTCGCAGTGAAATTAAAAATAATGGCATTGGCACTGTGCCTCCGCATCTGCGTGACAAAACGGCTAACTCTAAGCAATCGCGTTACCTGGGAGTGGAAAATGCTTCGGATGATTATATCTATCCGCATTCCCATGATCACCATTGGGCTCCCCAGCAGTATTTACCGGAAGAAGTGACCGGATCCTCTTGGTACGAACCCGGAAATATCGGACGAGAGAAAAAGCTCTGGAAACGCCTGGAAGCTATTAAAGAGGCTTATGCTAAAGCCCGGGAAAAAGAATAGGGACCAGACCCTGTCAAGTATCCAGTCCCTGCTAAGTGATCATCAAACTAATTGCACTTCTATTGGTTGTTTATATCAATTTTTAATGTTTGTTCTTTAAGTAGCGTGAGTTCCTGTTCGATATCCAGATCAAGCATATCCCTGGCTTCATTAACTCCCCAAAAGTCGGGATAGGCCGAGGTGCCGTGTTCATTTCTGTCAAGCCCGTGCAATTCTTCCGCTTCTGAAACGCGAAGTCCGGAGTAAACATCTATGGCTTTAAAAACGGCAAGGGCCGTTCCCGCTGTCCAGCCAAAAATTGCCAATACTCCCACTGATTGAATAAGAAGCTGATAAGCAGATCCGCCAAAAAATAAACCAATTAAGGATGTGGAATAAGGTGCCTGTGCAAAAAGTGCGACCGCCAGTGTCCCCCATACTCCCGCAAAGCCATGTACGGGTATAGCTCCTACTGGATCATCAATGCGGGCATATTCAAGGATTTTTGTACCATAAAACATTACTCCACCTCCAATGCATCCGATAATTAAGGCAGAAGTGGGAGAAACAACCGCACACCCCGCGGTAATAGATACCAGTCCGGCTAATGCACCATTCAGTGTATACCCCAAATCTGGTTTCCCAATTTTGATCCAGGCTATCACCATTGCAGTAATAGCTCCTCCAGCAGCAGCAAGATTTGTAGTAACAGCAATGCGGGCAAAGGAAATATCGGCTCCCAGCGTACTACCGGGATTAAAACCGAACCACCCAAACCACAATATGAATACTCCAAGAGTACCAAATGCCATACTGTGACCTGGAATTGCATTTACTTTTCCTTTGACAAATCGTCCAATGCGGGGCCCCAAAATATAAGTACCGCTAAGTCCGGCCCAGGCACCAACGCCATGTACCACTGTTGATCCGGCAAAATCATAAAATCCCAGATCAGAGAGCCAGCCACCGCCCCAGACCCAATGTCCAACGACCGGATAGATTAAGGCCGTTATACAGACGGTATAGATAAGATAACTGGTAAATTTAGTGCGTTCTGCCATAGCACCGGAAACAATAGTGGCTGCTGTCGCAGCAAACATCGCCTGGAAGAACCATTCTCCATACATCCAGGCATTTAGAGAACCATCGGGTTGGATAGCGTCAGAGAGGAAAAAGTTGCTAAACCCGACGATTCCCCCAATATCTGAGCCGTACATCAGGCCAAAACCTACTGCCCAAAAAATGACCGTACCAATTCCAAAATCCATCATGTTTTTCATCATGATATTGGCAACATTCTTAGCCCGGGTGAAGCCAGTTTCAATAAGGGCAAAACCCGCCTGCATAAAGAATACCAGAAATCCGGCAATCATAATCCACAGCAGGTCGGTAAACGTTTTGTTATTTGCGGTCTCCAGTATTTCGATTGTAGAGGAAAGGAAAACGGTATCGTCAGCCAATATGCCTTTGGGAAGACACAAAACCAGTAATCCCAATGACAAAATAATTTTAGCGAACTTAATCATTTGCCATATTCAATTAGTTTTTTGTATTTATTTACCTCTTATTATAATGAATAATAAATTAATTGCAAAAATAAATAACATTTAAAATTTAAAATAACTTAATTATTAATTAAAAAATTTAAAATCCCCTAATAATAATTGTATAGAAGGTAGGGAAAATAGTTTTGCTTTGTAAATAGTATTTTTAGCTTAAGCAGAAACAAGGTGCATACTTTTTATGATAGATTTGCAAATTATAAGCGGGACAGATCGGCCGAATTCAAATGCACTTCGCGTATCGAATTATTTGCAAAAGAGATATAAAGACGAAGGAGTTGAGGCAGGAATAATTGATCTACAGGATTTTCCCACTGGGCAAGTTACGGGAGGGAAATATGGACAGGAGCTTCCTGTTGTTGATGCTTTTGTAGACAATGCGGTACAGGCAGATGGACTCGTGATTGTTTGCCCGGAATATAATGGAGGGTATCCTGGTATATTGAAGCTATTCATTGATTACCTGCCCTTCCCCGGCAGTTTGAATAAAAAACCTATTGCTTTGGTGGGAGAGGCTAATGGAGATTTCGGAGCGCTTCGCGCAGTAGAACAACTACAGCAAGTTGTAGGCTATAGAAATGCTCATGTTTTTCCCGAACGGGTTTTTATTCCACGTATTAACAAAAACTTCGATGATGAAAATGGGATAAAAGATTCCTTTCAACAGGAGTTGATGGAGTCTCAAATAAAGAATTTTATCCCTTTTGTACGTGATTTCAAGGAGCCGGTAGTATCCTCCAGCCAAAACTAATTTATCTTCAGCATATAGCCTACCCCATGTAGGGTGACCAAGTACTGAGGATCATCTGGCTGAGTTTCTATCTTGGAACGTAATTTGGAAATATGTACATCAACTGTGCGGGTATTCGTACTAAACTCATAGCGCCAAACATTCTCCAGAAGGGCATCTCGCGATACCGGTTCATTGGCATGGGCCACCAAGTACCGAATAAGCTCGACCTCCCGGGTGGTTAGCTCGATGCTTCCTTTATCCGGATGTTCGGCCCGAGCCTTATTTAAGTCAATGTGGATATCTCCTAAATCTATTTCGCTGGCAGGAGTATTGTTGGAATATCGTTCTGATCTGCGGAGACGCGCTTGTATACGAGCCAGTAATTCTTTTACACCAAAAGGTTTCGTCATATAGTCATCTGCTCCGATATTCAGACCGGTTACTTTATCAATTTCCTGGTCCCGGGCCGTGAGTATAATAATCGGGAACGTATAATTCATGCTTCGCACTTTCTTGCAGACATCAAAACCGCTCATTCCGGGAAGCATCAGATCAAGTATCATCAGATCTGGCTTTTCATCCTTTACAATATCTATGGCTGTATCCCCGGTTTCAGCAACAAATACACTATAGCCTTCGTTTTCGAGGGTGTCCTCCAAGGTAAAGACCAAGCTCGGTTCATCTTCTACAATAACAATTTTCTTAGGTTTAGCTGACATAATTTTCAGACTGCTGAGTTAATGGAATAGATCGTTTATTTGAAGTTGGCTCGGTCGGTTTATCGGAATTATCGGAAGGCATATCCGTTAAGACTGGAAAGATTACGGTAAAAGTAGATCCTTTACCGGGAGTACTATCTACTTTTATTGTACCTCCATTTAATTCAACTAAATTTTGAACTATTGATAGCCCCAAGCCATGACCCTTGGTTTCTGCGGTAAGCGTATCTTCAGCCCGGTAGAATTTATCAAAGATATGATTGATGGTTTTCTTTGTCATCCCTATGCCATGATCCACAATCTTAAGCATAATCTCTTCGTCTGAAGCATCCAGGTAGATACCCAGATGATGTTCTTCAGTACTGTATTTGAGAGCATTTTCTACTAGATTACCGAGAATAGTATTAAAGCTATTTTCATCAAGCATGGTCTTTGGAATATCATTGTCCATATTTACTTCCAAAGTAAAGCCCTTATCGCGTATAAACTCTTCGTGATCGTCAAGATAGTTTTGAACCAGTTCATCTAGATAGACCGGCTTTGGTTCAATAAGAGACTGCCCGGCATCAGCTTTCGCTACATCAAGAAGTTTTTCAATCATTTTACGAAGCCGGACGGCCTCTTCAAAGATATGATTTCCGTAACTTTTAAGACGTTCTTGGTCCTGAACCCTTCCGTCAGATAGATTTTCACCTGCAGCCTGCATAACCGTCAGTGGTGTTTTGAGTTCATGCGTAACATTGGCCAGAAAACTGGCTTGACGTTCGGCCAACGCCCGTTCTCTTTGGGCCGAAATAAACATAAATACTAATGCCCCCAGCAGAAGTAATACCCCTGCTATGAGTACGATAAGATTTCGAGTTAAAGAAGCATTTGAAGCCTCAATGGTAGAAGAACCGGTAAATGCTACTTCCAAATTCCAGTTATCAAAAAAGTCGGGAAAGCGTTGCTTGAATTGTACCTTGTCGTGATCGTAGTTAGCTTGCTCATTGCTACTGGCAATTATGTTATTATTAGTCCAGTCCCGCATCCATACATTCATACCAGATTCTTCCGGCGGACCAAATCGTTTTTGCAATTCTTTTTCCAGAAAACGTTCGGTAAGGTATGTTTGATTTATGGGCATCGTCACATAGCCGAAAATAGTTTTCTCCGAAGGGTTAACCAGTACCACAGTAACACTTCTGTTAGTATCAAAAGTGACCTTGTTATTATACCTGTAATCGTGAATAAGGGCGCGCATCTGTGTACGGGCGATGCCCATTCCGTCACAGACTATATCAGAGATATTGCTACTTGGTATGAGTTGCTGATGTGCTTTATTATATTTGTAACCGAAGCGATTTTGTTGACAAGCCTCTGTATTTGCCGGAATAAAGTATACATCAGTAAAGATAGAATCTTCAGCTGCTTCCTGAACCCTAGTGGCGACCTCTTCGGTAAACTGGTTCGTTTTTTCAAAATGAGATTGAAGCTTTTCTATACTCGTTGAACTTAGTCCCCAGAAAGGTTTGAAAAAACGATAACGGACACGATCTGCAAACTCCGCTACTTGTAGCTTCTTGGGTTCCTGGTCTGTCTCAATGGTACTTTCATGAAGCTGATATAGCGAATATACATTCATGCCTGTGAGACCTAAGATGGCAATGACCCCGGCAGCCAGTAATACCCAACGTAGTTTGCTGTATCGTTTCATAGTGGTACCAGATTAAAATCTTATCCAAATAAGATAAGTATTGAAATATACAAAGTTTATGGGGTTTAACATTTTTTTTCACTCTTAATGTTCAAGGACTAATAAAGGAGGGGTACTATTAAAATATCCCTCCCCAATATTACGAGAAATAATTTGGATTATTGCTCCCAGCGGTTATTTATGCGATTAGCATCAGGAAACTTTCGGTACGGATCAATAACAATCTTTATTGCTTGTCCTTCTACCGTTAGCGTAGTTTTTACCGATCCTCTGAGCCAGGTATCTACCGGAATATGACGGTTTATGGTTGTACCATCAGCGAGGGTGATTTCAATGGATGTTGGCATAGGTACCTGCCCATGATCCTCAATAACAATAGTTGTACCTTCATCATTGGATTGAACATTTCCAACAGCATGATCGAGTGTCCAGGTTTCATAGTACCAGCTTCTCCAAAACCAATCCAGATCGCGGCCGGCTATATCTTCAAAGGTATTAAACATATCCCACGGATAGGGATGTTTATACTGCCAGCGGCTAAGAAAGGTCTGAAATGCATCCTGAAAAGTATCTTCTCCCAGTAACTCTCGTAGAGCTATTAACATAGATGCGGGTTTCGGATATGAGGCCACACCATAGGCAAAGCTATTATAGTGATAATCGGACCACCGCATGATGGGACCTTCAAGATCAGTATTGGTGATTTGAAGGTATGACTGAAAATCCTGGTGTTCATGGTCTACGTCAGGATAATATTCTTTTTTGGCTTGGGATTCGTTGAAGGTGGTTGTCCCTTCATCCATCCAGGCATAGCGTCGCTCATTAGTGCTTACTTGCATCGGTATCCACATATGTGCCAGCTCGTGGGCAATTACAGCATAGAGCGACTGTTCCGGCCGACCGTTATAGGCGCCGATGATTGTAATCATTGGAAACTCCATCCCGCCGCCAATGATCCCCCCCCCTTCAACGGAGGTCATGTGTGGCCAGGGATAATTCAGGCCGGTGACGTCAGAGAGTGAGCTGATGGCATGACGGGTAAATTCTGCTCCATTGGTCCACAAAGGGGCTGAGCTTCGATAGATTGCATTAATTTCAACAAAATCGTTTTCGCCATCCCCATCCCGATCACCAATTTCAGATCGGGTGGCATCCCACATCGATTCTTTGGTTACACTAAAAGCAAAATCCCGGACATTATCAGAAGAAAAGTTCCAGGTAAGGGTTCCGTCACTGCTCGTTTGTGTAACATTTCCAAAATCGTCTTCTGTAACTACGGGTACAACCTCATCGCTGCTGTGGCCCTTTTCGAGTCGCTGATATATTTCATTATTTAATACATCCTGAGCGTTCGTCAACTGACCGGTTGATGTGACTATCCATTGTTCAGGTACGGTAATATCCACATTGTAAGAAGCAAAATCATGGTAGAATTCTGCATTGCCTTTAAACTGATCAGTAAACCAACCATTGACATCATCGTATACCCGCATCTGTGGATACCAATAGGCGATATAAAATAGGTTATCTTCACTGTAGCCCATGCGTCCACTGGCCCCTCTTTGCGGAATTTTAAAGTCCCAATCTATTTCAAATTCGAGAGATTCGCCGGGTGCGAGTGCATTCCCGGGACGCAGGACCATGAGTGTTCCATCTACGTAATACCCTTGCTGAGCGCGCGAAGACTGCATTTCGCTAAGTGTCCCTTGGGCTGTTTCTATTCGGTGCAGGTTGATTCCTCCGGTTATCTCAGCGCTTTCATTACGTACTACCCCTTCTTTGTGGAGATTTTGTGCAAGTTCCAGGAAAAGTTGGTTCAGCGTATCGGGGGAGTTGTTATGATAGGTAATAGTGCTGCTTCCTTTAATCAGGGTATCCTCGGGAATGAGTTCCACATCCATATCGTATTCGGCACGTTGTTGCCAATAGTCTGTTCCCGGCTCACCAGACATTGTTCGGGTTCCTTCCTCCATGGCTTGAAAAAAAGCATGGGGTATTTCATTAGTAATGGGATTAGGAACCATTCGATCCCGTTCGGATGGCAATTGGGACTGCTTCTCCTGTTTTTGTTCATTGGTTTGATCGACTGCTGTTTGCTGACTGGCAGTACATCCGGCAAAAACGAAGGCCATAGCTACCACAGATATCGCCGTCGTTTTCATTTTGATTGAAATTGAATTAGCTAGGTATAGCATATGACGTATAATTTTTGGCTGTAAGGAAGGTTGCTATTTAATATCAAAATGTTTCTTTATTACTCCTTTGAGATCATCAAAATCAATGGGTTTGATTAGATAATCAAGGTACTTAGTGGCTTGCGCAGCCCGCCTTTTATGGTTTGGATCGTTGCTGCTTGTGATGTAAATGACAGAAATATCTTTTTCATCCTGGATCTTTTTTACGGCATCGATACCATCCATTTCACCTTCCAGTATGATATCCATTAAAATAAGGTCAGGGTTAAAGTTCTGAGCCGTTTCAACAGCTGTTTTCCCATAGACCATATTTCCTTCTGTTTCAAACCCTAACCGATTAAGATAGGTCTCATATAGGAAACTAAGGACTAAATCGTCTTCTACAACAAGTGCTTTCATTGGCTGATTTATACCCCTGCTCAAAAAGATTCTGACTGAAAATTGATTTTAAAATAGCAAAATAGAAGGGTAAGACCATATTTTTCTAATGCCATCACTATTTTTCTTTGCATGAAGTATACTTTTTAAGGAAATCTCTTCTTAATTTTCTGGGAAAGGAATCGTATTATAATAGTCTGTGCCAGTGCTAATTTTTAAGTGATATTGCATGAATTTTTCTCACCTACATTGCCATACTCAATTTAGTATGCTTGACGGTGCCGCCAGCATCAGTCAGCTTATCAAGAAGTCAAAAAATGAAGGTATGCCAGCCATTGCCATTACCGATCATGGCAATATGTTTGGGGTGCCGGAGTTTGTTAATGAGGCACAGAAGCAGGGAGTTAAGCCAATTATTGGCTGTGAGTTTTATGTAACTCCCTCTGGCATGGATGACAAAAAGGATACCACTCGCTACCACCAGGTGCTGCTGGCGAAAAATATGACGGGCTATAAAAATTTGTCTAAGCTCTGTTCGATGGGCTACACCGAGGGGATGTACTACAAACCGCGTATTGATAAGCCCACACTGGCTGAGCATGCAGAAGGACTTATTGCAACAACCTGTTGTATTGCCAGCGAAATAAATCAGACTATAATCAATAAGAGTGAAAAAGAGGCCAAGCGGATTTTTGAGTGGTATCTGAATGTGTTTGGGGATGATTATTACATTGAACTACAGCGGCACGGACTGGAGGATCAGAATCGCTGCAATGAAACGCTGGTTAAATGGGCTAAACAGTACAATGTGAAAATGATTGCTACTAATGACTCTCATTATGTAGAGGAAGAAGACTCCGAGGCCCATGATATCCTCTTAGCCCTGCAAACTAATGCGGACATCGATGATCCCAATCGATTTCGATTTACTGATGATAATAACAATCTGAACACGGAATTTTACTTGAAAACGCCGGAGGAGATGGAGGAACTCTTCAGTGATCTGCCTTCGGCAATCGATAATACCAATGAGATTATCGAAAAAGTAGATGATATTGATCTCAGCTCCGAATTGCTCCTGCCGCATTATAGTATCCCGGATGAGTATGATTCGATGTACGATTATCTTCGTCAGCTTACCTATGAGGGGGCTAAAAAACGTTATGGGGAGATTACCCACGATGTGAGTGAACGCATTGAGCAGGAGCTGACTATCATTAAGGAAATGGATTTTGTAGGCTATTTCCTGATTGTACAGGATTTTACTTCTGAGGCCCGCAAGCGGGATGTCTTTGTTGGTCCTGGACGTGGTTCTGCGGCTGGTTCTATCGTGGCGTACTGCCTGGGAATAATTAATATTGATCCCCTGCGGCACGATCTGCTGTTCGAGCGTTTCCTGAATCCTGAGCGAGTAAGTCCCCCGGATATAGATATTGATTTCGATGACAGCGGCCGCCAGGAAGTGATCGACTATGTAGTTGAAGAATACGGTCGCGATAACGTGGCACAAATTGTTACCTATGGAACAATGAAGGCGAAGACAGCCATCCGTGATGTGGGGCGTGTATTGGGAGTGCCGCTGGAGGAGGTGAACCGGATTACCAAGCTGTTCCCCGATCAGCCGGGTGTAAATACCTTTGATAAGGTTTTGGACAAGTCTAAGAATCCTGAGTCTGCGGATGATATTAAAGAGCTGTTTGATCATCCTGATCCACAGGTACAGAAAATGATGCGCTTTGCGCGTACGTTGGAAGGGTCTGCCCGGCAAACTGGTATCCACGCGGCAGGGGTCATTATTGCCCCGGGAGAAATAAGTGATTATGTTCCCGTCGCCCTTTCTAAAGACAAGGAATTAATTACCCAGTATGATGGTCCCCACGCTGAAGATTGCGGACTGTTGAAAATGGATTTCCTCGGTCTTAAAACGCTTTCTATCCTCAAAACAGCCATAGAGTATGTAGAAGAAAATCATGGAGTACACTACGAGTTGGATGAGATTCCTGAAGAGGATGAGAAGACGTTTGAGCTTTACCAGAAGGGAAATACGATCGGGACCTTCCAGTTTGAGTCGGATGGCATGCGGAAATATCTTAAGCAGTTAAAGCCTACCGAATTGGACGATCTGATTGCGATGAATGCCCTTTATCGTCCGGGCCCCATGCAGTTTATCCCCGAGTATATTGATCGAAAGCACGGTCGAAGTGAAGTGGAGTATCCACATCCAGACCTGAAAGAGCTGCTGAAACCGACTTACGGTATCATGATCTACCAGGAGCAGATTATGAAGGCCGCCCAGATTATTGCCAATTATTCACTGGGCGAAGCGGATTTGCTTCGCCGGGCTATGGGTAAGAAAAAGAAAAAAGTAATGGCCAAGCAGCGCAAGGTCTTTACTGAAAGAGCTGTTGATAATGGGGTATCCGAAGAGAAGGCCGAAGAACTCTTTGATATTATGGCCGAGTTTGCGAACTATGGTTTTAACAAATCACACTCGGCGGCGTATTCTGTTGTAGCTTATCAAACTGCGTTCTTTAAGGCCAATTATCCGCCGGAATATATGGCCGCGGTCTTAACGCACAATATGGGCGACATTGATAAGGTGTCCAAGTTTATTGAAGAGTGCTACCATATGGGCATTACGGTAGATCCTCCGAATATAAATACGGGAGCCGGAAAGTTTGTAGCGGTGGATGGACGAATTCAGTATGGAATGGAAGCTATCAAGGGGGTGGGTTCCAATGCCGTGGATGAGGTAGTGAAGGAGCGTAAAGAAAATGGAAAATACGAGTCGATTTATGATTTCGCCCGTCGCATTGATCCTCGCGTTTGTAACAAACGCACCCTTGAGGGGTTGATTCAGGCGGGAGCCTTTGATTCTTTGAATCCAAACCGTCGAAAGCTGTCCAATAATATGGAAACGATTATCAGCTACGGTTCAAGGGTGCAAGAGATGGAAAACTCTAATCAGTCGGATCTGTTTGGAGACGGCAGCGGAAGTGCCTCTGCTATTGATGAGCCAGAGCTGCAGGAAATTAAACCATGGTCGAATATTGAACGGCTCAATAAGGAACGGGAACTGATTGGCTTTTATCTGAGTGGACATCCACTGAGTAAATACAAAGAAGATATACGTATCTTCTGTTCCCATACCTTAAAGGCTGAGGAACTGGAACAGCTCAATGATCGTACTGAAGTTCGGTGTGCCGGTATTATTACGGAAGTTAAACGGGTAACCGATAAAAAAGGACGTCCCTTTGCCTTTTTGCAAATGGAGGATTTACACGGCACGGTAGAGGTCATTGCCTTTAATGATGTGTACGACCGAAATTTAGGCATGATACAGGTCGATACCTTAGTCGTCGTGGATGGTAGTATTGATACCCGCCGCGGGAAACCCCAAATTATAGCTAACAGTTTTGAACGAATCGAAAGTATGCGGGAAAAATATCAGGATCAGATAGAGCTGAAGCTGGATATTGATACTTCCCAGGTAGATGAGAGTGAGCTGCAGGAAATGGCTAATCTCTTCAAGAATAATCAAGGACAAACGAATGTACACTTTAATGTGTTAAGCAGGGAGGCAAAGCGACCTTTTGCCATGCATGTGCGTAAATACGTGGTGGATCCCAATGAAGAGTTAATCGGCGGATTGAAATCACTGCTGGGCGAGGATTCTGTTCAAATGAAACGGAGCGTGAATGGCAGAAGATAAATTTTTGTAATAGGTCGTATAATAAGAAGTGATATGATAGTTTTGTAAATTTATAAGATATTAACATCGAAATTAAATCGAAGGATTTAACTTTAACTAACGGACAAAATGTTATTATGAGTAAAGCACTAGAACTCACAGATGAAACGTTTGAAGAAGAAGTATTAAATGCTGATGCAGATACTCCTGTATTGGTGGATTTTTGGGCTGAATGGTGTGGCCCATGCCGGATGGTCGGGCCTGTTGTAGAGGAATTGGCTGAAGAGTTTGAAGGAAAAGCGAAGGTAGGTAAGGTAGATGTAGATTCTAACTCTGAAACATCCACCAAGTATGGCATTCGTAGTATACCCGCTCTGCTCATTTTTAAAGATGGAGAAGTAGTTGATCAGATTGTAGGAGCAGTACCTAAAGCCCAGCTTAAAAAACAGTTGGAAGCGCAGGTTACAAACTAAAAGAGTGCACTTTTTTAGTATTGGAGGCGGTGGAAGAGATTCACCGCCTTTGATATTTTAATCGCATTTTACAAATATGACCTTCACTTCTCTCCATTATCATTTTATTTTAAACTCAATCCTGTAATTATTGAACAGGAATGGTACTGTCGATTTTCAAAAGGTATGTAATTTCTCTAACTCATCAATAAATGAATAAAAGAACAAAGCGTTTGATAGCAGGTCTGGGAGTGCTGCTGTTATTTTTAGTGTTAGCATATCCCAAAATTGCTCCACTTTTTAGTAGTCCTGCACAGGGAGAGCAATCGAACCAGTCGGATCCCTTGCAAGTTGAAGTGGCAGTAGCAGAACCTACTACGCTACAGCGAAAAATTTCATCAACCGGGTCAATTCTTGCGAATGAAACAGTTGATTTACGAAGTGAAGTTTCGGGTAAAATAACATCTATTTTTCTGAAAGAAGGACAGTCGGTACAGGAAGGTGATTTGCTTATAAAAATAAATGATAGCGAGCTGCAGGCACAGTTGGATCGGGCAAAACACCGCTTAGCATTGGCAGAGCAGCGTGAAGGCCGCCAGGCAAAATTGCTAGCAGAAGGGGGCATTAGCCAAGAAGATTATGACGCTACCCTTAATGAAGTGAATGTGCTTCGGTCGGAAGTTAACCTTATTGAAGCCCAAATTGATAAAACAGAAATTCGTGCCCCTTTTGATGGAAGGGTCGGACTAAAATATGTAAGTGACGGCAGCTATATATCGCCTACTACTAGAATTGCGTCGTTGCAGAATATTGATCCGGTTAAGATTGATTTTTCTATTCCGGAACGTTACTACAATCAGGTGCAAAATGGTGATAAAATAGTATTTGATGTACAGACTGCCGAGCAGTCTTTCGAGGGAGATATTTATGCCATTGAGCCAGCTATAGAGCGTAATACCCGATCAGTGCAAATCCGGGCCCGCAGTGATAACAAAGAAGCCTTGTTATTACCCGGTTCATTTGCTGATATTGAACTTATTTTGGAAAGCAGTGACAATGCGTTGACAGTACCAACGATCTCACTTGTTCCGGAATTAGGCGGTCAATATATATATTTGTATCGGGATGGAAAGGTTGTGAAGCAAGAGGTGAAGACCGGAATTCGAAGTGAAAGTCAGGTTGAAATAGTTGAAGGGTTGAATCCCGGTGATAGCGTACTGACGACCGGTCTTTTACAGGTTCGCGAGGGTATGGCGGTCGAAATTTCTGGTACAGATAGGGGGTCCTCATGAGTTTATCGTCACTGAGCATACGCCGCCCGGTTCTGGCCACGGTTTTTTCATTAGTCATATTACTACTTGGATTTATCGCTTTTACCTTCCTTGGAGTACGAGAATATCCTGCAGTGGACCCACCGATTATTACGGTCAGTACTTCCTATACCGGAGCTAATGCGGATGTCATTGAATCGCAAATTACCGAACCTCTGGAAGAGGAGGTGAATGGTATTGCCGGGATCAAAACCATGACTTCGGTTAGTCGTGAAGGGCGCAGTACTATTACGGTAGAATTTGATCTGGATATTGATCTCGAAACGGCGGCCAATGATGTGCGTGCCCGGGTTTCGCGTGCCGTGCGTAATATTCCGCCCGATGCAGATCCCCCGGTTGTTTCAAAAGCGGATGCCGATGCCAGTCCTATTGTCTTTTTCAATGTTAAGAGCGATCAGCGTAATCTCCTGGAGTTAACGGATATTGCTATTAATACTTTTAAGGAGCGGGTACAAACTATACCTGGCGTCAGCAGTGTGCAAATTTGGGGTGAAAAGAGGTATTCGATGCGCCTTTGGATGGATCCCGCTCGATTGGCAGCCCATAACTTAACACCCCTGGATGTTAGGAATGCTCTGCAGCGTGAGAATGTAGAGCTGCCCTCGGGACGTATTGAGGGGAATACGACTGAACTTACGGTACGGACAATGGGGCGACTTTCTGGGGTTAATGAGTTTGAAAACCTCATTATCCGGGATACCAGTGAAGGGACGATTCAGTTTAAGGATATCGGGGAAGTAGAACTGGGGGCAGAAAATGAGCGCACCGTACTTAAGCGCGATGGTGTACCAATGGTGGGCGTGGTTTTAGTACCACAGCCCGGAGCCAATCAAATTGAGATTGCTGATGAATTTTACCGGCGGGCCGAACGCATTCAAAATGACTTACCTCCAGATATTGAAACCGCTATCGGTTTTGATACGACCGAATATGTCCGGGCTTCTATTAATGAAGTTCAGCAAACAATATTTTTGGCAATGGGACTGGTAATCCTGATTATCTTTCTATTTCTCAGAGATTGGCGCACTACGCTGATTCCCATTATAGTAATTCCCATTGCTCTTATCGGCGCTTTCTTTGTGATGTACATTGCCGGCTTCTCTATCAATGTATTAACCTTATTGGCTATTGTGCTTGCTATTGGATTAGTGGTGGATGATGCCATTGTGGTCCTTGAGAATATCTATGCGAAAATAGAGCAGGGGATGACGCCTATTGAAGCGGGTCTGGTGGGATCTCGCGAAATTTTCTTTGCTGTTTTAGCAACTTCACTAGCGCTGATATCCGTTTTTATGCCGATTCTATTTCTGGGAGGTATAACAGGCCGGTTGTTTCAGGAATTTGGAATTGTGATTGCCGGTGCCGTGGTGATCTCTACTTTCGTGGCGCTTACACTTACGCCCATGCTATCTACCAAACTACTTAAGCAAGGACAAGAGCACAGCAAATTTTATAAAAAAACGGAACCTTTTTTCCAGTGGCTCAATAAATCTTACCGTAATACGCTCGAGAGTTTTATGCAGAGCAGGTGGTTAGCCTTCCCGATCTTAGCCGGCTCTGCTTTGTTGATGTACCTTTTCTTTGTAGGACTTCCCAAGGAACTGGCCCCCGTAGAAGACCGGGCACGCATTGGTCTAAGTGCCTCGGCACCCGAAGGGGCTACATTTGAATATATGGATGATTATATGGATCGGTTGATTGCTTTTGTACAGGAAACAGTTCCTGAAGCACAGTCAATTATTTCTGTGACTTCTCCGGGCTTTGGCGCTTCGAGTTCGGTTAACTCTGGCTTTGCACGCATTATTCTGGAGGATGCGGAGAACAGGGAACGATCCCAGCAGCAGATTTATGATGAACTTTCAGAATCGATTAAAGATTTAAGTGGAGCACAGGTATATCTATTTCAGGAGCAAAGTATTGGTGGAGGCGGAGGAGGATTACCGGTACAGTTCGTACTTCAGGCAGATAATATTGAAAAATTGAAAGAAGTTATTCCCGGTTTTTTACAGTCAGTGAACAGTGATCCTACCTTTTCTTTTGGAGATGTTAATTTAAAGTTTAATAAGCCAGAGCTTCAGGTGAATATCCTGCGGGAGCGGGCCCGATCTCTGGGTGTTTCTGCACAGGATATCGCTCAGACGCTCCAGCTCTCACTCAGTGGTCAGCGATTCGGATACTTTATCAGAGATGGTAAACAGTATCAGGTAATTGGACAGGTAAAACGTGAGGATCGTAACAACCCCGCAGACCTGCAATCGTTATATGTGCAGAATAATGAAGGTACCCTTGTACAGATTGACAATGTTGTAGAACTCCAAGAGCAAAGCAGTCCGCCACAGCTATTTCGATTTAACCGATACGCATCGGCTACCATCTCGGCCGGGCTTGCAAGCGGAAAAACAATTGGAGATGGTATAAATGCCATGAATGCAATCGCTGATAGCGAGCTGGATGATTCATTTACCACTTCTCTGGCCGGACCGTCGCGGGATTACCAGGAAAGTTCTTCGAGTCTCTTGTTTACCTTTTTAATGGCACTGGTATTGGTATTTCTGGTACTAGCCGCCCAGTTCGAAAGCTTCAGAGATCCTCTGACTATAATGTTTACGGTTCCCCTTGCACTAACCGGCGCGCTATTGACGCTATGGTATTTCAATGAAACGCTGAACATATTCAGCCAGATTGGGATGATTATGCTTATAGGTCTGGTTACAAAGAACGGTATTCTCATTGTTGAATTTGCCAATCAGCGTCAGCGGCAAGGACTCAATATCAGAGAGGCAATTATTGATGCTTCAGCAGCCCGCTTTCGGCCTATTTTAATGACCTCCTTATCTACGGTATTGGGTATTTTACCCATTGCTCTGGCCTTGGGCGCCGGAGCAGAAAGCCGGACCTCAATGGGGATTGCTATCATTGGCGGATTGATCATAGGGAGTTTACTTACACTATATATCATTCCGGCTATTTATTCCTACCTGTCTTCCGAGAAATCAGCCGATGACGGTATCGATGAGGAATTGGTTAGAAAAGCAGAAAATCTGGAGTTGCAAAATGTTTAGTTTTCAATCTTTTTTGCGCGTTATAATACTAGTAATTATTAGTGGTATAGGATTATTCCATGCTGGCCAGGCTCAGGATACACTAGGATTGGATGAGGCCATTCAGTTGGGGCTTCAGAACAATTATGCCATTCAAATAGCACACAATGAGTCGGCCATTGCAGAAAACAATGCTTCCTTGGGAAATGCCGGTTTTCTGCCACGTTTGTCCGCTAATATTTCCAAGTCGCGCAGTGTTGAAGATAGTCGGACAGTATATTCAGAAGGCAGTCTGCCTGACCGGGAAGACGAAAATGCGGAGTCAACAACCACCAGTGCCGGAGTTTCGTTGGAATGGACACTTTTTGACGGCTTGCGGATGTTTACCAGCTATGAACGCTTCAATGAACTCGAAAGACTGGGAGAACAGCAGGCACGGTTAACCATTGAGCAGACACTGCAGGAGATTATCATTGGATATTATAACATCACGCAATTGAAGCGGTCATTGAATGCCCTTGAAAATACGGCAGAGATATCCCGGGAGCGTATCCGAATCGCTGAAACCAAGAAAGACCTCGGTTCCGGTTCGGAATATGACCTGTTGCAAGCAAGAGCGGACTTGAATGCAGATAGTGCCGCTTTGATTCGTCAGGAAACGGCCTTAAAAGACGCTAAAATTGTTTTTAATCAACTTTTGGCCCGTGACAGCCAAACAGAGTTTGCGGTTGTTGAAAACATACCTCTAGATGAGCAACTAGCTTATACCGACCTTGAACAGCAGATGCTGACAAATAATGTGCAATTAACGGCGGCTAGGATGAGCCAGGAGATAGCTGAGCTGGAGGTGAAAGAGGTGAAGGCCGAGCGCTATCCGGAAATTTCTGTAAATGCAGGATATAACTATAATAAAAATGAGTCGGGCGCAGGGTTTTTAGCTTTTAATGAAACTAACGGCATTAACTATGGTATTACAGCTTCGGTAGATATTTTTGATGGATTTAATATAAACAGGCGTATCCGTAATGCTGAGATTGCCCTTAAAAACCAACAGCTGGCCTTGGAGGAGCAGCGAGAAGTCATCCAGGCAAACCTTGACAGCGATTATCAGAACTATATTAACGCCTTAAGGCTTGTAAAGTTAGAATCAGAAAATCTAACATATGCGGAAAGGTCTGTTAGTATAGCGCTCGAGCGTTTTAAGCTGGGAACGATAAGTTCATTAGAACTACGTGAAGCACAACGAACACTAGTAAGTGCAGAAAACAGGCTTATTGAAGCACAATACGAAGCAAAGGTTGCCGAAACAAATTTGTTTCGTTTAAGTGGTCAACTTACCGGGGAAGGAGCGGGTGAATAACAGGGATTATCCGATCTCAAAATTCATGGTAACCTTAGAACCATTTTTAGTAAAGATCACATTATCGGCATACTGTTTCATCAGATAAACGCCACGTCCCCCTTCATTGAGTAAGTTCTGTTCTTTAAGTGGATTTGGAATACTTTCCGGATCAAAACCTTTTCCCTCATCCATCACCGAAATATCTAATTGTCGATCTTGATAGCTGGCGCTGATGGTTACAGTTTTATCTTCTTGCAAATCATTACCATGAACTATCGCATTATTTACTGCTTCACTGAGTGCCAGCATGATACGATTCTGATCTTCGTCCGAAAAGGACGCCCATTGTTGTAGTTCAATGACAAAAGGCTCCAGCTGTTCCAACGCTTCATAGGAGGAGGGTATAGACAGTGTTTTTTGGTCTGCTGAAGCCATGAACTAATTAATAACAATAAAGATTTTTATATATAAAACAAGTAGTAAAAGCCGGTATGTGTTTTGTTATGCGTAAATTCCACGCATCCTTAAAGTAGTAGCAACTTTATTAATTCCAAAAACATATGCAGCCTGACGGAGTGTGATATTATGTTCTTCCTTTACATTAAAGAGATTGTCGAACGCAGCCCGCATCATACGGTTCAGGCGTCGATTCACTCGTTCTTCAGTCCAAAAATATCCCTGCCGGTCTTGAACCCATTCAAAATAAGAAACGGTTACTCCTCCCGCATTTGCCAGGATATCGGGTACAACCATAATATCATTACCTTCTAAAATAGCATCGGCATTTGCCGTAACAGGTCCGTTAGCTCCCTCCACAATAACGCGCGCATTAATCTTATCAGCGTTACGGGGGCTTATTTGGTCTTCCTTCGCAGCCGGAATGAGTACATCACAATCGAGTTGAAGCAGTTCCTCGTTTGTTATTTTATCAGCTTCGGGATAACCTTCCAGTGAGTTACCGTTATTTTTGGCAAATTCTATGGCATCGATAATATCAATACCGTTTTTATTGTAATAACCTCCTGTAATATCACTGATTCCTATCACCTTAGCGCCCTGTTCATACATTAGTTTCGCACTTACCGATCCAACATTTCCAAAGCCCTGTACCACCGTTCGACATTTATTGGGAGCTAAGCCAAGCTTGTTGAGGGCAGCCAGCGTTACCGTCACAACTCCACGTCCAGTTGCTTCCTTACGTCCGTGTGAGCCCCCCAGGATGATGGGTTTTCCCGTTACTACAGCGGTTTCGGTTTTGTGAGCATTCATGCTGTAAGTATCCATAATCCAAGCCATAATTTGCTCATCGGTGTTCATATCGGGAGCGGGAATATCGCGATCCGGACCAAATACCTCAAGCATGTTTGCCGTATAACGTCGGGTTAGGCGCTCCAGTTCCGATGTTGAAAGCTTTTTAGGATCGCACCTAACGCCTCCTTTGGCCCCACCAAACGGGACATTGGCAATAGCGCATTTCCATGTCATCCAGGAAGCTAATGCTTTTACCTCTTCGATATTAACATCCGGAGCGAAGCGAATACCTCCCTTGGATGGTCCCAAAACATTATCATGGATAACGCGATAACCTTCAAAAACCTGAATATCTCCCGAATCCATTACAACCGGTATTGAGACGGTAATTTGCTTAACAGGATTAGCTAAATACTGGAACATGCCTTCATCGAGCTCAAGTATTTCGGCAGCAAATTGAAAGCGCTCCATCATAGATTTAAATGGGGACTCTTCATTTAGCTTGGGTCCCGGTTCTTTGTAATAGCCAGTTGTACGCATTTTTTCTTTGTTCGACATAGAAGGAAATCCAAGTGTGAGGAATTAGCATTTCTATTGTATGGGATTGGCTGATTTTTGTCCCATTAGTAATGCAAAGAAGTTATAAAAAATTTTTCAGATGATATAAGCACAATTTTTTGAAAAAAATTATGAATGGTGGTTATAAATAGCCTATTCTTTGGTAGCGAAGAAATATTAAACTGAAATTAATATGCATTTTTTGTGTTATTTATACATCTTTAAAGCCTTAAAAATGGCTTCGTGATCATCTTAGCATCTTGTCTATCATTAAAAATTGATAAATGTCTGATTCCCGGGATTCTGATACCACGTCCTTATCTTTAGCCTCTTTCCTATCTCCTCGTGTTCGGATTATGCTTCGGAAAGAGCGGACTTTTATAGCCCTGATTGGCTTTTTCTTCATTTTAGCCGGTGTTACTTTTCCCTATGCCGGGATCGCTAAATGGATTGGTTTTGCCCTTGCCGGATATTCGGCTATCGCAAACGACAGCATTCAAACGATAGGTACATTTCTTGCTTCTAATGAGGATAAACGATGGTGGGTTTTGTGGTTATTTATTGGAGGAATTTTCCTGGCAACGGTATTTTATAGTTGGTATATGTTTGATGGGGATGTGAGTAACCAGCGTTTGGCCGCCAAGGGATTTTCTGAAGCGCCCCAGTCATTTAGTTTTCTACAAATTGCTGCCCCTATCTTTCTATTGCTGCTAACCCGCATGCGTATGCCGGTTTCCACTACTTTCCTATTATTGAGTTGCTTTTCAGCCAGCGCTTCCGCTATCGGACAGGTTCTGGTAAAGAGTCTTTCGGGATACCTGGTAGCTTTTGTAGTAGCTATTTTTACTTGGATTGCATTATCACGGATAATCAGAAAGTATTTTGTCGGAGAGCCGAAAAAATGGTGGACGGTTTTTCAATGGATTACCAGTGGTACCCTGTGGTCGGTTTGGATTATGCAGGATGCAGCGAATATTGCCGTCTATCTCCCTCGCTCCCTTTCACTGGCAGAGTTTCTGGGTTTTGCCCTCTATATCTTTTTTGGTTTAGGAATATTGTTCTACATGCGGGGAGATAGGATCCAAAAGGTAGTTACGGAGAAGTCGGATGTACGGGATATCCGATCAGCCAGCATCATTGATTTCGTATATGCTATTATTCTATATATTTTTAAAATACAGAGTAATGTTCCTATGAGTACTACTTGGGTGTTTATAGGCTTACTGGCAGGAAGAGAGATCGCGATGAGCTTTACAGATGCCCGTGGTAAGGGAAAGCCATTTGGAAAAAGCCTGAAGTTGGTCGGTAAAGATGCTGGCTATGCCTTATTCGGCCTGGCTGTATCCATTGCGTTGGCTGTAGCCATTAATCCCGATATAAAAGTAGGTATTTGGAATTATCTCTTTGGATAAGAGGCTCATTTCAGGATAGTTTGTCTATCTGACCTTGCATTTAAGCAAAATTTAATGTTGATTCTACACACTAAAGATTTTCTATAACCATTTATTAATGCTTAAGGAGTTTTATCGGATAAATTTGTTACTACCATGGACGCAAATGTTCTGGTTTTAAATAAGGATTATCAGCCGCTAAGTGTATGCTCAGTACATCGGTCGGTCAAGCTTCTCTTTTTGGATAAGGCCGAAATGCTACACGACTATCCCGATCGCACCCTGCGTACCGTGAGCGAGGAATATTCGTATCCTTCGGTTATTCGCTTGCGACGCTATATTAATATCCCATATAACAAGATTGTACTTAGCCGGAAGAATATTCTAAAACGTGATGCCAATACTTGCCAATACTGCGGTGCTGCTTACAATCTTACTATTGATCATGTTATGCCTAAAAGCCGAGGGGGAAGAGACAGCTGGGAGAACCTTGTAGCAGCTTGCGACGATTGTAACGTAAAAAAAGGAAATCGTACGCCGAAAGAAGCTGAAATGCCGCTAAAACGAAAACCCTATCGGCCGGTTCATATTACCTTTTTACAGTCTGTCATGGGGAGTGTGCAAGAAGATTGGAAGCCATACCTGTATATGTAGTTATTTGATTACGTATTCTTTGTTATTTGGCCTCACCATTTACTGAAATGCAGCAATAATCAAGAGACTTTGACTCAATAAGACAACCGCCTTCTTCATAAGATTTACATAAAAAATTCGTATTTTTACAGTTCGTTATTCACTATTAGCTATTGCTTGCTGATCTGATAACAAATAACTAATCACCAATATCAAAACATGAGTAGTAAAGGACGAGTATTAGTGGCGATGAGTGGAGGAGTAGATTCTTCCGTGGCCGCTGTAATGCTCAAGGAACAAGGATATGACGTCATCGGAATTACGATGAAGACATGGGATTACTCTCGGGTAGGGGGTAAATCCGACAAGGAAACGGGTTGTTGTACAATTGAGTCTATGAATGATGCCCGTGAGATTGCCGTGAAATACGGTTTTAAGCACTTTATCGTAGATATTCGCGATGAATTTGGTGATTGGGTAATAGATCGTTTTGTGGAAGATTATATGAGCGGGCGTACACCTAATCCCTGCGTGCTGTGTAATACGCATATTAAATGGGCGGCATTACTGCGTCGTGCAGATAATCTGGGTTGTGAATTTATAGCAACCGGACATTATGCAAACGTACGTGAAGAGAACGGCCGGTACGTGATATCCCGCGGTCTGGATCCGCGTAAGGACCAATCGTACGCTTTATGGGGTGTGGAGCAGAAGCATTTAGCTCGCACAAAATTCCCCTTAGGTAGTTATGAAAAGACAGAGATTCGGGATCTTGCAGAAGAGTTCGGACTTAATAAAGTAGCTGATAAGCCTGATTCATACGAGATCTGTTTTGTACCGGATGACGATTATCGTCGGTTTCTTAAAGATCGTGTTGATGGTCTGGAAGAACGCGTGAAGGGCGGCAAATTTGTTGACCAGGATGGAAATATTGTTGGTGAGCACGAAGGGTATCCTTTTTATACCATCGGCCAGCGTCGTGGATTGGATCTTGCAATGGGGAAACGGGTATACGTTACCAATATTAATCCCGACACAAATGTAATAACTATTGGGGAAAAGAAAGACTTGGTTAGTACAACCTGTAAAGCTAAGAATGTTAATCTCAGCAAATATGGGGAAGTACCTGGTGGTGAAATGGAAGTTACCGGGGCTATTCGGTATAATGATGATGGTGCAATCGGCCATCTCCGTCAAACTGGAGATGATGAAATAGAGGTAACCTTTCCCACTGGTCGTGAAGCCATTGCCCCGGGACAGGCAGTAGTCTGTTATGAAGGGAACGATGTAGTTGCCGGGGGATGGATACATAAAGTGAATATCGATACCGATATTTTACAAGAAGCATAATTTATATGAATGCTGTTCGTTATTTAGTCTGCTCAAATATTATTTGGGCAGACTTTTTTATTGAATGGATGTAACATATGGTGGTGGATATCCGTCTACGACTACCAAACATTATTATCAACTATGAACTTTAAATAATTTTACTATGCAGAAGGCCAGCTATTATTTGTCAGCAATGCTCATGGTTGCTTGTTTTACGCAACCCGCAACCGCACAGTTTGAAGGAGAAATTACCTTTAAAACCTACGAATACAGCAAGGGGCAGGAAAAAGAATCTGATGGGTTTAATCTTTATGTCAGGCCTGACCGTATTTTACTGCAGGGAGAGAATCAATACCAATTTATGGAATCTATTCAAACAGAAGGGGTTTTGGTGCGACTGGATAAACAGGATTTTGTATTTCTGACGGGTGATAGCAAGGCGCTTCAAATTGCGAAGTCAGATATTACCTCTATGATGAAAATGTTTGGAAATGATGCTAAGGAAACTGCAGATGATTATGATATTCGGTACAGCAGAACCGGAGATACAAAGGATATAAGAGGATACAAGGCTGAAAAGTTTATCTTCAGAGAAGAGGAGGATGGAGAAAACGATAACTCAGTGGTATGGATGACAAAAGAGATAGACGTTAATTGGGGAATGTTGGCCGAACCATGGAACGATAATATGGATGCCCTGATTAGCAGTAGCTTCCCCGCAGATATTATTTTTAAAGAAAAATATTTTCCGCTAAGAGTAGAACTATATTCAAAAGGTGAATTGCGATCGGTATTGGAGGCTACGAAAGTGAGTAAAACTCCGGTAGATCGCTCGCTGCTCGAAGTAAGTTCCGATGTTAAATTGATGAATTTTCAACAATATCTTTTCCAAAAGATGAATGATCGCTAGTGTTGATGGTAATTGACGTTGGCTTCCCTTTCCCTAAACTAAAATATCAAGGAATAAAATTTATTTGATTTGCCCTGGCTTTTAAGGATGACTTTGCTAGTGGCGCTGCTAATGCTGCCGGCTGTTTTATATTTGATCTGGAGATATCGCTATAGCTCCCGTATTCTTTTGCCGGAATCATCCGGATGGTCTTTTACTTTGCCCATGATAGTTGGTTCCTTTTATCTTTTTCCGGCAGCTGCTCTTGTCTATTTCTATATTGTTGGTGATATAGATATCCTTAAGTTCCCCAAATTGTTGACCTACTGGTTTTGGTTTGGATTGGTGTTTGTCTTTCAGTTAACCACCTGGGTATTGATAGCAGATGGCATACAGCTCATCGCCTCATTTGTATCCGATCAAAGGCAGACCATAAAGTACCTGTTTGCTCAGAGTTTATTCGTCCTTTTTGTGATTATCTTTTGTTTTACCGGCTGGAAGACCTACAGAGATACCACACAGGTAGAAGTAAATAATGTTACGTTGCCGGTTAAAAACCTACCTGAAAAGATGAATGGATTTAGAATCGTACATATCACCGATATTCAGGGGGATGAATACACCGGCCGCCGCGAGATAGCAAATTATGTTGATAAAATAAATAAGGAGCAGCCGGATATCGTTGTTTTTACCGGGGATCTTATCTCTTATGGTACTGATTTTATTAAAAGCTCAGCCGAAGAATTTGGACGAACAGCAGCCCCTTTGGGGACCTATGCTGTTGTCGGTGATCATGACTATTGGGCCGGAACGGAAAATGTAGAAAAGGCTCTCCAACAGGAAAATATTCCATTGCTAAAGGATGAAAACTATACTATAGAAGTTGACAGCTCTATTTCGGTATTGATTACCGGGGTAACGGAAGTATATAGTAAAAGTTCTTCTCCTGCTGTTGTTGATTCGCTCACAGAGACGGCCGGAGCAGCTACGCTGAAAATTTTATCTTCTCACCAGGTCAAAGACCATCTGATTCAGAGTAGTAAGAATAGCAATTATGATATGATACTGGCTGGCCATACGCATGGCGGACAGATACATGTACCATTTTTAGGAATGCGTTTTTCGGCAGCAGGACGGGAAACACCTTATGTCGGAGGATTGTACCGGGAAGATAATCTGCCGATCCATGTTAACAACGGTTTAGGGTTTACACTGGCTCCCATTCGGTATGATGCCCCGCCTGAAGTTACCGTTATAGAATTATCCACGGAATAAGTAAATAGGTAATCTATCAGGTATCGTTTTCTATTAGTTCAATCATTTTATCAGCGTTATGAGTTGGTAGTTCGCAACTATAATTTTGACAAACATAGGCAGTGGCTTCCTGCTCCTTCACAGGAAAGTCTTTAAGAAAGGGGGCTAGTTCTTTTATTGAATCATCATCTGGATCATTTAATAAGACAAGAGTGTTTGGCAAAAATCGGGCCTGCAAAGATTGAAGTAAATCCTGTGTGGATTTCTTATCTTTTTCTCCGCTGATAATGACTTCTTTTCCTCCCGAAAATGTAAACAGAACGTTTTGGAGGGCAAAGCCAAAGCTGGTGGGAGCCTTTTGCATGTTATCAGCAAAAATTTGGTGCATCTGGTCCGCCATTTCTTCCCATTTGGAATTGCCGGTCAGACGCCCGAGACGAAGCAGGTTTGACCAGGCTACGGAATTACCAGAAGGAAGGGCGCCATCATGAAGCTCTTTCGTCCTTCCCAACAACTCTTCGGCCGACTCGGATGTGAAATAGAAACCTCCATTTTCGTCATCCCAAAAAAGATTGATAAGCGTTTTATTAAGAGTTATTGCCTTTTCTAAATAGGAAGATTTGAACGTAGATTCATAAAGTTCAATAAGTGCCCAGGTCAAAAAGATATAATCGTCGGCATGGGCATCAATCGCTGTTTTACCGTTTCGAAAGCGATGTTTAAGTGTACTATTATTCCACAGGTGACTTTCTACAAATGAAAAACAGTTTTCAGCCTGTTTGAGGTATGTTTTTTCCTCAAAAACTCGTCCGGCTTTGGCCAGTGCAGCAATCATAAGACCATTCCAGTCGGTTAATATTTTATCATCGAGTAGGGGAGGGGTACGTTCACTTCGCACTTCCAGCAGTGTTTCCCGAATGGAATGAATGAGCTGGCTTAACTTTTCTGAAGACATATTGCGTTCATTTGCCAGCTGGGAAATAGATTTTGTTAGATGCGGAATATTTTTTCCGGTTTTTCGGCCAGTGGCTTCATCTTGGTGATTACCCTCATCTGATAAGTTAAATACCTCGATAGCCAACTCTGCTTCGGTTTGAGGAAGAGCTTCCCTGATTTCTGAAATGCTCCATACATAGAATTTCCCTTCCTCTCCTTCACTGTCTGCATCTTCAGCTGAATAAAATCCACCATCCGCATGTTGCATTTTCCGCTGCACATAATGGAAAATTTCATCAGCTGTTTTTTTAAAGAGAGAATTGTTTGTACACTGCCACCCTTCAGTATAGGCCATCATCAGCATAGCCTGATCATATAACATCTTTTCAAAATGGGGTAAAAGCCAGTGGCGATCGGTAGAATAACGATGGAAGCCCAATCCTACCTGATCAAATAGTCCGCCCTGCCGCATATTCGTTAGGGTTTTTTCTACCATCTGTATAGCTTCGGTATCTCCCGTTTGCCTAGCATAGCGTAGTAGAAACATAAGCTTATGTGATGCGGGAAACTTTGGGGCGGAACCGAATCCACCGTGTTGCTTATCGAACTGTTTTTTGAAATGACGGTAAGCTTTGTCTACGGCTGATGAATCGAGCGGATTGCCCGGAGAGAATTTATTGGACTTTTGAAACGCTTTTATAATTTGGTCAGTGGATTTTTTAATCTTTGAGCGTTCCTTTTCCCATAATTGACTAATCCAGGGGATAAGCTCGTGCATGCCGGGTCTTCCCTGGCGCCCCCGGCGCGGAATATAGGTCGCAGCATAAAAGGGTTCTTTTTCCGGTGTAAGAAATACATTAAGGGGCCAGCCTCCACTACCTGTAAGCATCTGGCAGACGGGCATATACGTATTATCAATATCAGGTCGTTCTTCCCGGTCGACCTTGATATTGACAAATGCCTGGTTCATCATGGCTGCTGTTTCTTTGTCTTCAAACGATTCATGAGCCATAACGTGACACCAATGACAGGTGGCATAGCCAATGGATAAGAATACCGGTTTGTCCTCTTTTCGGGCCTTTTCAAAGGCTTCTTCCCCCCAGGGGTACCAGTCTACCGGATTGTGGGCATGCTGAAGTAGGTAGGGACTGGATTCATCCGCCAGTCGATTTGTATTCTGTTTGTTTTTATTTGAGGTCATTCTTCTTCATCAACTTCTTTTGTAAAGCGCTGACTATAGTCTACCAAAAAACGGTCATAACTGTCATTGAACAGCTCAGACGAAATCATAAAGTCGGCAGACGATCGATTACAGGCCACAGGAATATTGTATAATACCCCGATGCGAAGCAGAGCCTTAACATCTACATCGTGGGGTTGGGCCTGTAGTGGATCCCAGAAGAAAATCATCATATCAATTTCGTGCTTAGAAATAGCGGCTCCTATCTGTAAGTCACCTCCCAGTGGGCCACTGCTAAAACGAGTTACATCCAATCCTATCTTATCGGCAATTAATTGTCCTGTGGTACCGGTGCCAAATAAATTGTGTTTAGAAAGAGAACCTTGGTTGAAGTCACACCAGTCGATCAGATCTTCTTTCCGGTGATCGTGAGCGACAAGTGCTATATTTTTTTTACTCGACATGTTCTTTGAGCTATGTGCAATAGGTGGATTGGCATTCTTATAACTCTTGTTACTGTTATTCATTTTCTTAAAAGTAATTTAAAGTGATTATTGCAGAAGAAAGCTATGCTTCCTTTTCAGTAGATAAGCTAATGTAAGATACGGTAGCCCTCAAGCGGTAATTAATTTTTGTTTGTTCTTATAAAACGGGAAGAAATGACTTCGGGAATTAACATTCTAAGCGTTATATTTGGGTTCTATTCACTTTTCAAAACTAATCGATAAAAAAGAGTATTATTTATGGCTGTAGAACGAACGCTAACCATTCTAAAACCTGATTGTGTACGGAAAGAATTAATTGGCGAGGTAACTCGTCGCATTCAAGAAGCAGGTTTCAAAATTGTTGCACTGAAAATGACCCGGTTAACCAAAGATACGGCCGGTGGTTTTTATGCGGTTCATAAAGAACGCCCCTTTTACAATGAACTGTGCGAGTTTATGAGTAGTGGTCCCTGCGTACCAATGATTCTGGAAAAGGAAAATGCGATTGAAGATTTCCGTACTTTCATTGGAGCTACAGATCCGGATGAAGCAGAAGAAGGTACCATACGTGCGGATTTTGCAGACAGTGTAGGAGAAAATATTATTCATGGCTCCGATTCAGTAGAAAATGGAAAGAAAGAGTCCAACTTTTTCTTTGCCGAGCAGGAAGTAGTAGCCAATAAAGCTTAGGGTAATCGCTTAGGGAAACCGGGCTGTTCTTATTTTTAATCAGCAGCCTGGTTTTCCTAAGATTTATTTTGGGACTGCGATAGCGGTGGGAAGTTTATTTTTTTGTAAGTTCTGTTATATATAATGATCAATGATAATGTATAGATCATATTTTTTATCAATTCTTATTTTTCTGACCATAGGCTGTCAAGCCCAAAGCACGGATGATGCGGCGGTTACAGTAGGTGCCAAGGTTTTGTTGGATAATCATCTTGAAGAATTAGAGGGGAAACGCGTAGGACTAGTAATGAACCCTACAGCCCGGGTGGAAGGCATCCATATGTTGGATATATTGATAGCCAGGGATATTAATGTGACAGCTCTTTTTGCAGCTGAGCATGGCTTCCGTGGAGATATGGGAGCGGGAGAGACCATTGAGGATGGAATTGATCAGGCTACCGGGCTTCCGGTCTTTTCACTCTATGGTGAGAATAAAAAACCTACGGAAAAAATGCTTGATGAGGTAGATATTTTACTCTTCGACATGCAGGATGTGGGGGCTCGCTTTTATACCTACAATGTGACGATGGGAAATGTTATTGAGGCGGCTTCAGAACATGGGGTCGCCGTTTGGGTATTGGATCGGCCGAATCCTGCAGGCGGAAATTATATTTCCGGCTGGATGCTTCAGGAAGAGCATAAATCCTTTGTGGGAGCGTATCCCATTCCGATGGCGCATGGCATGACCATGGGAGAATTGGCAAAAATGATGGTCGGAGAGGAATGGATTAAATTTCAAGAAAAAGGAGAGCTTCGGGTCATTCCCATGGAGGGATGGGATCGGTCAATGACATGGCCGCAGACGGGGCTTGAATGGATTCCGCCATCCCCTAATTTACCAACCTTTCGGCACGCTTATGTATATTTGGGAACGGTACTCTTCGAAGGGGTAAATATTTCGGAGGGACGGGGTACTGCGGATCCTTTTTTAAAGGTGGGATCTCCCGCAGCTACGCTTTCTACCAGTCATATTGCCCGGCTCCGCCGTGACTTTAACGGGGTTAACATTGAACGTATTTCCTTTCGTCCCCGGTCGATACCTGGTAAGGCCCCAAATCCTAAGTTTGAAGGGGAACGCTGCCACGGTATGGAACTGCAAATTACGGATCTGAAACGGTTTAATAATCCGGTGCATCTGGGCGTTCGCATGTTGGCAACGATGCTGGATGCGACTCCCGAGGCCGAGCTTAATGATTTTATCCAAAAGCTGAGCGGTATTAATAAAGAAGAATTGATGCGACAGTTGGAGAATGAATCGTATCTTGAACACTGGAGCCAAACGGCTGAACAGTTTAGACAGCAGCGGGCGGATTATCTCCTATACGAGTAAACGTAAATTACCTTATCGTTTGCGTTTCCACTCATAGCTAAGCAATGCCGCACTCACAGAGGCGTTTAAAGATTCTACCTCATTTTCCATTGGAATTTGAAAGTGATAATCGCAGTGTTCAAGCGTCTTTTCCCGAATGCCGTGTTCTTCATTGCCAATGACAAAAGCAAGGGGCCTGTCTACTTTTAAGTCCCAAAGGTTCTGATTGCCCGCCATATCCAATCCTCCGATCCAAAAACCCTCATCTTTAAGCTTCATAATAGCCTGATTCAGGTTGCCGGTCCGTATAATAGGAATACGTCCTGCTGTGCCGGCCGATGTTTTGTAAACAGTCGCATTAACAGGAGCCTGACGGTGCTTTGGAACGATAACGGCAGAAAGGCCAGCTGCCGCAGCAGTGCGAAGAATAGCACCAAAATTTCCGGGGTCCTCAATTTCATTTAAAAGTAAAATAGCTGGATAGGATTCGGTGTCTACGGTATCCAGCCAGTTGTTGAAATCTTGGTAGGGAGTAGAACTTATTAAGGCAACCACGCCCTGGTCATTGACCGAACCAACCAGCTCATAGAGTTTCTGGCCAGGTACGTGCGAGATAGGGATCCTATGATTCGAGGCCTGCTCAAAAATTTCCGAAATCTGGTTATCGTGCAGGGAATTGCGCACAAAAATTTTTTCGATATGCTCGGCTTTGTTTGAAAGAGCTTCTCGAATGGGGTTACGACCGTAGATATAAATATCGGATTGGGAATCTGACATGAAAAAATAAGGTTGAAAAAACAACAATTTCAGTTAATTTGTAGGTAATCAAAAGACCTACTAATCTTGGATATCCGTTATGAGTAAATCCAGAAAACATAATAATTGGAAAATACCATCGGATGAGCCTAATATAAGAGATTCTGCGTACAGTACCGGTATTTCGAAGTGGATCAACCAGATCCATTCGTCAACAACTATTAGCTTAGTTGCGGGAATCAGTCAGGTAGGGGTTGGTTTGGCCGTGATTACTGTTTCTATACTGGGATTTATACAGCCGATTTGGGTCTCAACACTGTTGACGATGATTTCCAGCTTGTCTACGATGATAGGTTGTTTCTTGGTGTACCATACGATTACAAAGATGCACGATCCCAATAAATTGTTGCGTGACGCAATGAAAAGAGTGACCGAATCGAAAAATTAGCATGACTGATTTTAGCAACGAAAAAGAGCAGGAAAAATTGGAATCGTATCTCAAAATTCACCTTAAAGACGACTCGCAGTCGCTATCTGTGCAGGAACAGATAGAAGAACTGAAGAAAAAGGATCGGAATAAATGGATTATGCTGGCAGTGAATATTGCAGCTGTGCTTATCTTTGGTTATTCCTTCTATTTTGACATCACGGAGCTTAGCCAAACGTTTTTCATTATCATAGTGGCGGTTTTTGGGATTAATGTGGGACTTATTTTTTATCAGAAAAAACAGCTACGGGAACTTGTTGAATATTTGAATTGGAAACAGCTACATGGACAGGGATAAATTAACTTTTATTGCCGGCGCATTCATTTTTTTTACTATTGGTATCTTAGCTCAGCCCCTTATGTCACAAGATTTGTCGCTTCCTGTTTTATATCATTCGAATGATGATAGTTTTTTAGTGATTGCCCATCGGGGAGCCAGTGCTCAGTATCCTGAAAATACGATGCCGGCTTTTAAAGGGGCGGTAGAAATGGAAGCTGAAATGATTGAGCTGGATGTGATGATGAGTAGTGACGGAGTGCCGGTGGTCTTTCATGATGCCAGGCTTGATGATCATAGCGATGGTAAAGGTCTGTTAAAAGATTATACCCTCCGGGAGCTTAGGACACTGGATGTGGGCTCATGGTTTAGTGAACAGTATAGAGGTGAAAAGATGCCGACCCTGGAAGAGGCTATTGAATTTGCTTCCGGAAAAATAGCTCTCAATATTGAAATTAAAACAGAGGCGGTATCTGATGAATTGCATGGTGGTGTTGAGGAAAAAAGCCTGGAGTTGGTTAAGAAGTACGGGATGGAGGATCATGTAATTTTTTCCAGTTTTGATTATCGGGCATTGGAACATTTAAAGAAATTAGATCCAGCGATCCCGGTGGCTTTGCTATACAATCGCTCCGAATCGGAAAACATGTCTCCGCTTGAACTCGTTCGGAAGTATGGAGTGGATGCTTTTAACTGTAGTTACAATCAGTTTAAGAAGAAATGGAGTCGCGAGCTTAAGGAACATAATATTCCGCACTTTATTTACACGGTTGATCAGCCACGTAGAATGCGTAGGTTACTGAGTGCTGAAGTCAGCGGGATTTTTACCAATAAACCGGACTTGTTAAAAGAGGTAGCCACAGAATTTCAGGAAAAAGAATAAAATCTTAAAAAAAACTGTTTAAGGTTTGAATGCTGAGCGGAAACCTTCTATTTTTACTTTTCCCTAATTAATAAATGCTTTCATGTCCACAAAATACATTTTCGTAACCGGAGGAGTTACGTCTTCACTTGGCAAAGGAATCATCTGTGCATCTTTAGGGCGCCTTTTGGTGGCGCGCGGACTTCGTGTCACAGTACAAAAATTGGATCCGTATATTAATGTTGATCCAGGTACCATGAATCCCTACGAGCACGGAGAAGTATATGTAACTGAAGATGGTGCCGAGACTGACCTTGATCTCGGGCATTATGAGCGCTTTTTGGATATTAAAACGTCACAGGAAAATAACGTGACGACAGGCCGCATTTATAATGATGTGATATCCAAAGAACGTCAGGGGGCTTACCTGGGTAAAACAGTACAGGTTATTCCCCATATTACCGATGAAATTAAATCACATATCCTGGCCTTAGGAGAATCCGGTGACTATGATATCGTTATTGTAGAGATCGGTGGGACGGTAGGCGATATTGAAAGCTTACCCTATATTGAAGCCGTACGCCAGTTACGTTATGATGTGGGTCGGCAAAATACGCTTTCCATCCACTTAACGCTGGTTCCTTATCTTTCTGCGGCACGCGAATTGAAAACGAAGCCTACACAACATTCCGTTAAAACGCTTTCCGAAAGTGGACTACAGCCCGATATTATTGTAGCACGTTCGGAGTATGAACTGGATCAGGATATCCGGAATAAAATTGCTCAATTCTGTAATGTTGAAAATGAGGATGTGATTGCTTCCCTCGATGCGGAGAGTATTTACCAGGTACCGTTATTGATGCAGGGTGAAGGACTCGATGAGCGAGTGATTAAAAAGCTGGATATTGAAGCCGGGGATGCTGAACTGGATCAGTGGATTGGTTTTGTTGAAGCTGTACGAAATCCATCCAACGGTATTGATATTGCGTTGGTGGGTAAATATGTGGAGCATCATGATGCCTATAAATCGATTGTTGAGGCATTTATACATGCCGGCGCCGTCAATGATTGCAAGGTTAATATTCGGTGGATTCAATCCGATGATCTTACTCCTGAGAATGTTCCCGATAAGCTAAAAGATATATCCGGTGTTTTGGTAGCTCCCGGCTTTGGGGGACGCGGTATCAGAGGTAAGCTGGCAGCAATTACCTATGTCCGCGAAAATAATATTCCTTTCTTCGGTATCTGTCTGGGCTTGCAGTGCGCAGTCATTGAATATGCCCGGAATGTATGTGGCTGGACCGATGCCAACAGTACAGAATTTAATGAAGATACTGAGTATCCTATTATCGATTTGATGCCCGACCAGAAAGATATAGAAGACAAGGGAGGGACAATGCGTCTGGGCTTGTATGATTGTAAGATAAAGCAAGATTCTAATTCGTATAAAGCCTATGGGAAAGAACTTTTTCAAGAACGCCACCGCCACCGCTATGAGGTGAATAATAATCTCCGGTACAAATTGGTGGAAGACGGAATGAAGCTCGTTGGTTTCAATCCAGAGCGTGATCTTGTTGAAATTATAGAGTTAGAAGACCATCCGTGGTATGTAGGGGTACAATTCCATCCTGAATTGTGTTCTACCGTAAATAATCCTCAGCCTTTGTTTGTAGACTTCGTAAAAGCCGGACTGGAATATGCCAAAGAGCATGACTTGCATGTACCTATAACGGGTGAAAAAGTGGTGGTCAGTGAAGCCTGATGGATGTCTCCAGTTCTCCATTTAGTGAGCGTCTGCGGTTACGTGCCTGTGGATTGCTGATCAGAGATTCTGCTATCCTTTTAATTAAAATACATTCACCCGTTATTAATCAGCTTGTTTGGATGCCCCCGGGTGGAGAGATTAAATTCGGTGAGTCTCTTAAAAAGGGAGTAAAGAGAGAGTTTCGGGAAGAAGCCAAAATAAGCGTGGAGGTCGGAGATTTGTTGCATGTCAATGAGT
The DNA here is from genome assembly GCF_039545095.1 of Fodinibius salicampi. Classification (NCBI taxonomy): domain Bacteria; kingdom Pseudomonadati; phylum Balneolota; class Balneolia; order Balneolales; family Balneolaceae; genus Fodinibius; species Fodinibius salicampi. The sequence continues at coordinate 208,493 of NZ_BAABRS010000004.1, forward strand.
TGATGGAAAACCTTTTCCACGCCGTGGAGTGTTATTTTGAAGTTAATCATGCTGAAGGGAAGGCAACTTTAGGCTCTGATCCTGAGTTGGAGACGGAAGAGCAGCTCATTGAAGATCTGCAGTGGATACCCATAAAAGAGCTGCGCAATATTCCGTTTGTTCCCCGGGACTTAATTCCAATTTTAGAGCAGTGGGAAAACAGAGTAGGCCTCAACATTTCTTAATTCAATACTTAAATAACTTTATACCATTTAATCCATGTTATCAGTATTTAAATATTATAGCGTTTTTCTGGTCGTACTGGCAATTGCAGCTATTTCCTGCCAATCACAGAATGAAATGGATCGTATGGTTATTCAAAATGTAACCGGTTATACCTTCTATGAGGATACCCTCCGTGAATTTTCAGCCATAGCTTTTGAAGAAGGGAAAGTAGTAGATGTTTATACTGATACATCTTTTAATGACAGTGGAGATATTAAAATAATTGATGGCCAAGGAAGGGTAATGCTGCCCGGTCTTATTGATGCCCATGCCCATGTAATGGGGTTGGGCTTCCAACAGATACACGTGAATTTAGCAGGTACCCCTTCCCTTAAAGAGGCTTTGAGACAGGTTGAAGAATATGCATCTGACTATCCCGATCTGAACTGGATTGAAGGGCGGGGATGGAACCATACACACTGGGATATCAATCGGTTCCCAACAGCCGAAGAGCTTGATAAAATTGAAAATGAACGCCCTGTCTGGTTGACTAGAGTTGACGGCCATGCCGGATGGGCCAACAGCAAGGCAATGGAATTGGCCGGAATTACCGCTGAGACCGAAGCACCCCAGGGAGGAGAGATTATACGCGATGAAAATGGAGAGCCAACGGGTATCTTTGTGGATGCTGCCATGGATCTTATAACTTCTGAAATTCCGGAGCCCACTACCCGTGAACGGAAATTGGCTTTTAATAATGCGCTTCAACAGATGCGCAGCCATGGTTTAACAAGCGTTCATGATGCAGGCATTGGCATAAGAGATTGGCAGCTTTATAAATCGGTAGCAGACTCGGGCCGTCTTACGACTCGTATCTATGCAATGATTTCTGGGACAGGCGCTACCTTTGATACGTTGGCACAAAAGGGACCTATACCGTCTTATAAGCAGGATATGCTGGCATTGCAAAGTGTAAAGATCTATGCTGACGGTGCTCTTGGCAGCCGGGGAGCTGCAATGATTAATCCTTATAGTGATGATCCGGATAACAGGGGATTGCTTTTTGCTTCTGAGGAAGAGATGACCAATAAGATTTTAAAAACGGCCTCGGCAGGTTATCAAACGAATGTGCATGCTATAGGCGACCGGGCCAACAGGGTGGTATTAAATACGTTTGAATCTGTAAAAGATAGCTTAGGCAATCAGGGGCTTCGCCATCGCATTGAGCATGTCCAGATTGTTTCAGAGAAGGATATTCCTCGTTTTAAATCGCTTGATATCATCGCTTCCATGCAACCCACTCATGCCACCAGTGACTTGAATATGGCTGAAGATCGGGTGGGCTCCGAGCGCATCAAGGGAGGTTATGCGTGGAAAACGTTTATTGATCAGGGAACAGTCGTGGCCTTTGGATCTGACTTTCCTGTTGAGGATGTAAATCCTTTTTATGGCTTGTATTCAGCTGTAACTCGACAAACCCAGGAGGGAGAACCGGAGGGTGGCTGGTATCCCGGAGAACGAGTAAGTCGGGCACAGGCCTTGCGGTCATTTACGCTCGATGCTGCCTACGCGGCTCACCAGGAGAAAGTGCTTGGAAGCCTTGAGCCGGGGAAATGGGCAGATTTTATTTTGATTGATCGCGACTTTTTTGAGATTCCTGATCAGGAAATTTGGCAAACTGAGGTTCTCGAAAGCTGGGTCGCTGGCCAAAAGATATATTCTAAAGCTGATTAATATAGATACACAGAAGTAATTTGAGTTATGGAGATTAGGGTAGCACAGCTGAATCCGATTATAGGCGATATACAAGGAAATGAGCAAAAAATTGTTCAGACTCTTATGGCCGCCCAGCAGGATAATATAGATCTTTTGGTTTTGCCGGAAATGGTTACTTGTGGATATCCGCCAATGGATCTGTTGGAATATCCTTCTTTTTTGCAGGAATTATATAAAATGAACAACCGACTTGCCGGCAAAGTAGAGAATACAGTCCTTATATTAGGAACGGTAACGCCTAATCACACTGGTAGAGGACGAAAATGTTATAATAGTGCTTTGGTATTGTATCAAGGGAAAGTAATGGCGGAAATTCATAAAGCGCTTTTACCTACATATGATGTGTTTGATGAACACCGCTATTTTGAGCCGGGAAGGTCTTTTGAGTGTATAGAACTTTTTGGAGAAAAGCTGGGTATAACTATTTGCGAAGATATTTGGTACAACTACAGTGAACCGCAATATTTAACTTATGATTTAAATCCGGCCAGGGAGCTTGCAGATAAAGGAGCAGAAATTATTTTAAATATTTCTGCTTCGCCCTATACACGAAATAAGCCAGTAGGCAGAGAAAGGATGCTTAGGAAGCAGGTAGATAACCTAAAGTTGCCGATCCTTTATGCTAACCAGGTAGGTGGCAATACAGAGCTCATATCCGACGGCGATTCTCTTGCAATGGACCAAAATGGTAATGTTAAGAAGCGATGTACCTTATTTGAAGAGGATGCTATCGATATTAACTGGGAGGGGGAGGGAAGTTCTTTGCAAGTAAAAAATGATGTAAAGACTAATACTCCTTCGTTGCCGGAACAGCAGTTCAAAGGACTTGTAACAGGTCTTCGCGACTATCTCCAAAAAACAGAAGTAGCTGATAAAGTAGTTTTAGGATTAAGCGGCGGTATTGATTCATCCTTGGTAGCCTGTATCGCAAGGGAAGCCCTGGGAGATGATAAGGTGATTGGAATTACCATGCCATCAGAGTTTTCATCCACCGGAAGCGTTACCGATTCTGAAGAACTTGCCAATAATTTAGGTATTGGCCTCCATGAAATAGCTATAAAAGATACTTATGATTCTTTTAATGATACCTTGGCGCCACTGTTTCAGGATACTTCTTTCGGGGTTGCTGAAGAAAATTTACAGCCGCGAATCAGAGGCACTTTGTTGATGGCTTATTCAAATAAATTTGGTCATATGCTGTTGAATACTGGAAATAAGTCGGAACTCGCAACGGGTTTTTGTACCTTGTACGGTGATATGGCCGGAGGACTTAGCGTAATTGGGGACCTATATAAACAAGAAGTATATGCGATGGCTCATTGGCTTAATAATGAGTATTACAACGATGAAATTATTCCACAGTCAGTTCTGAATAAACCGCCAAGTGCTGAATTGCGTCCGGATCAAAAAGACGCAGATTCTCTGCCCGACTATGAAGTGCTGGATGCTATTTTACAGGCCTATATCGAGGAGCAAAAAACGATTGATGAAATTATTGCTCAAAATTTTGAAAAAGAAACAGTAAATCGCATATTAGGACTTGTGGATCAGATGGAATATAAGCGTGCACAGGCGGCTCCCGTGCTCAAACTAAGTTCTAAATCTTTTGGGTCTGGTAGACGCTGGCCTTTGGTTCAGCGGTGGACCCAAAACAGATCTTAGCGATAGGAATATCGCTAACGAGTTTATGTACAAAAGTTTTTATCAAATAATATATCAACATTTCTATGCAACCTAAGTTATTTTTAATATTTGTTCTCTCATTTTTAGTGACATCTTCTGCTATTGGACAAGAGGCGAATACAACCAATATTAAATTAGAAGTTTCATCTTTATCCTCGGAGCGGCTTCCCTATAATAATCCGATGGAAGACAAGGATACTGAGACAGACAGTATTAATACAAATGATATAAAACCGGGGAGCCTGGAAGAGGATGTAATGCAGCGGATGGCCGGGATTTATGAAATCCATTATAAAGCCATGTATGCTCAGCTCAATCAAAATCCGCTACAGGCCGAGAAATTTATTACTGATGCCTTGAATGAATTGCAGGGACTGTTGGATCGTTATCCGGAAGTTCAATCAAACAGACGGTTTAGTGAACTCTATCGGTCGGTTATGACAGAATATCGTGAGTTTTATGGCATTACTCCGGAAGAAACCGAAGCTCAGGGAGAGATATTTGCGATCCAGCAAGAGCTTTTTGCTGAAGAGCATGACTGGATGAATAAAGATTACTCCTTGCCAGATAATATTTCCATCAATAGAACAGAGGTACCCTTACTGCAGAACGATAAGGTGAACAGGTATTTAACGTATTTTTCTCTGGAACGTCCTGAAGTGATGGAAAAATGGCTCAACCGTTCTGACAAGTACTTTCCGATGATGAAAAGAATTTTTGAAGAAGAAGGGGTGCCAACAGAACTTATCCACTTGTCTATGATTGAGAGCGGATTGAATCCTACTGCCAAAAGTTGGGCCTCGGCTGTAGGAATGTGGCAGTTTATTCGTTCAACAGGATCAATGTATGGGCTTGAGGTGAACTGGTGGATTGATGAGCGACAAGATCCTGAAAAGGCAACACGGGCGGCAGCTCAGCATTTAAAGGATCTGTATGATGTTTGGGGCGACTGGCACTTGGCTTTGGCCGGCTATAATATCAGTCAACGGGGACTTAAGCGTGCTATTCGGCGTTCCGGTGGTGAAAAAGACTATTGGACAGCAGCTTCCTATTTACCGCGTGAGACAAGAAATTATGTTCCCACCTATTTGGCAGCTACGATGATTGGAATGAATCCCCAGGAGTTTGGTTTTGAGAAACAGTATTCAGGAGATTCCTATGACTATGAAGTTTTTCGGGTGGATCCGCTTATGCCGCTGGAAACGCTGGCGGATGCTGCGGGAATATCACTTGATAAATTGAAAGAATACAATCCCGAACTGTTGCGTTGGGCCACACCGCCGGGAGATAAGTATCCTCTAAAGCTGCCGGTAGGGGCCTATGATACATTTGCTGCCAATTATGATGATATCCCCAAGGACGAGCGAAGTAGTCACATAGCTATGCATACGGTTAGTAGCGGTGAAAATCTGGGATATATTGCCCGAAAATATGGTACGTCTGTTCGTGCTTTATATGAGACTAATGAAAAACTTTCTAGCACTATTTATCCCGGTCAAAAGATTGTAGTTCCATTGCCCGGAGGGAGTAAAAATAAAATAGCCTCCAACCGCCCCACAAATACAAGCAAACGTAATACTTCGGAAAAGGCTCAATCTTCCTCATCCTCACAATCGAATTCTCAAACCGATGCGGGGTCAGATAAAGCTAAGGTACAGTATACCATTAAAAAGGGGGATACGATCGGTCATATTGCCGAATGGTTTGATGTAACTGCTTCCCAGATAAGAAGATGGAATAATGTTACAAGCTACATAAGGCCCGGTAATAATCTTGATATTTATGTAGATAATTCAAAAAAGTCCTATTATCTGAAAATAAAGGAAATGCCTTTTGATAAGAAGCAGGAAATTGAGTTGAAACAACGTCGAAACGAGGATATCACTTTAGCCTCCCTCGTAAATACTGATGGAGAGTATACGGTTCAGCCCAATGATACCCTGATTGATATAGCTAATAAGCATGGGGTTTCGGTAAGTAAGATCAGGGAGCTGAATGGTATAAATGGTAATCGAATTTATGCGGGACAAACGCTTAAGATCGGCAGTCCTGAATAGGAGATTGTTGATCAATACGTTATTCGAAGATTTTTAGACCTTAAGGATAATATAGTGGCTAAAGCAGACCTGCATATACATACCCTTGCCTCAGATGGACATATAGATCCAAAGGAAGCGGTTCGTTATGCAGAAAAGCATAATCTGGAAGTTATTTCTATTACAGATCATGATACTATAAAAGGATATCAGGAGGCAACCGAAGAGGCCGAAAAAAGAGATATAAAACTACTTCCCGGTATAGAGATAACCTCTGATTTTAAAGATCGGGAGTGTCATCTTCTCGCCTATTGTTTTGATCCAAATCACTCGGCAATTAAGAAACTGGTCTGGCATCATTATCAGTCTCGTCTTAAACGTGGGAGCTGGATTATTGAACAGCTAAGGAATCAGGGTATGGAGTTAGATTTGGAAGAAGTGAAGGCCGAAGCCAGAGGCGGGAACATCGGCCGCCCCCATATTGCGGCTGTACTAGAGAATAAAGGCTATGTTGCTTCTTTTAAAGAAGCATTTATTCGATATCTGAGTGATGATCAGTTAGGAAATATATACAATGAATATTATAGTCATCATCAGGTCATTGATATCATAAGGGAGGCCGGGGGAGCGGTAGTAATAGCACATCCGGGCAGATTATATTCTGAAGAAGAACTGGAAAGTCTGGTAGAGGCAGGAGTTGACGGAATTGAAGTTATACATCCAAGCCACAATTATCAGACACAAAAACAAATGGAAGAGTTCGCCGACCGGCATAATTTGTTAAAAACCGGGGGCAGTGATTTCCATGGAAGTAATAAAAAATACCAAAAATACTTTGGGGTTGTAACAATTAATACTAAATATGTGTATCGGTTGTTGCGCCTAACGAATCAACGTAAAGAAACAATAGCGTAATAGAATGGCTCCTCAAATAATTTCTGGAAATAAAAACATTTCCGATTGTACGGTGGGCATTGCTGTGGCCAATTGGAATTCATTTATAACGGATGAGCTGTTAGAAGGCGCATTGAATATATTTACTCAAAAAGGCTTCTCTGACACAGATATTATCGTCGCCCGTTGCCCCGGAGCGTACGAGATTCCCTTCACCGCTCGAAAGTTATTAGAAAAAACAGATGGAGTGGTTACTCTTGGGGCCGTTATTCGCGGAGATACTCCTCATTTTCACTATGTTTGCGATGCAGTTAACCGCGGAGTAACCGATTTAAATATGAAAGGCAATAAACCGGTTGTTTTTGGTGTTTTGACTACAGACAATGTCCAACAGGCGCAGGAACGCTCTGGTATTGTTGAAGGTAAAGGGAATAAAGGAGCCGAAGCCGCACTGGCACTTATAGAGATGATAAGTTTGAGCCGGCATATTGATCAATTATAATGCTAAAAAGCTTGATATAACGACGATAAAGCTCTAATATTGATAGCTTAACAAATCACCAGTTATACGCTTTTGGAGCAATATTCACTCACAAATATAGAACAGGAAAGTAGCGATAAAGAGGCACAGCTCCGTCTTACAGACGAGGGTAAGATACCTCAGCATATTGCTATTATTATGGATGGTAACGGCCGATGGGCTAAAAGTCGGGGAAATATCCGCTCGTATGGACATAAAGCGGGAGTGGATTCGGTTCGTGATATTACGGAGGCTTGCGCTCAAATAGGAGTAAAATACTTAACTCTCTATGCATTTTCTACGGAAAACTGGGGGCGACCCAAGCTGGAAGTGAATGCTTTAATGCGCTTATTAGCTAATTCCTTGCGTAAGGAGGCGGAGAACTTGAATGAAAATAATATAAAACTGAACACTATTGGTCAGATTGACCGGTTCCCCGAAAGATGTCAGCAAGAACTACAAGAGGCAATCGAGTTAACCGAAGAGAATGATCGTCTTAACTTATGTCTCGCTCTGAGCTATTCCGGCCGCTGGGATATTACTGAAGCCGTTAAGAAGTTGGCTAAACGCGTAAAAAAAGGTGAAATTGAGCCGGATGACATCAATGATGATCTTATAGGAGCCCATTTATCAACCGCGGATATTCCGGACCCGGATTTAATAATTCGAACCAGTGGTGAATATCGCCTCAGTAATTTTCTTTTATGGCAACTAGCTTATTCCGAACTCTATATAACCGAAACTTATTGGCCCGATTTTCGCAGAGATGAATTATATAAAGCTATCCAATCTTTTCAGGAACGTGAACGCAGGTTTGGCAAACTTTCCAAAAAAGAACAAAAGAAAGAGGCGAGTCTGCACGTTTAAGAGCTGACACCATAACCTTTCATTAACGCACGCTCACTATTACACAAGAATATATTTACGTGAAGAAATTATTAAGCACACTTTTTGTACTCTGCTTTGTTGCATTTTCAGCATCAGCCCAGGATACTTCACCCGATAGTGTTTCGATAAATATCCAAAACCCAATGAATACAACGCCTCAGCAGTATGAAGTACTGGGGGTTGAAGTGGAGGGATTAACAACTTCCCGGGAGGAGTTTGTAATTGGAACCAGTGGACTTGAGGAAGGAAGCAGTATTACTATTCCCGGGCAGGATGTGGGAGATGCCATTAGAAGTCTGTATCAAACAGGACTCTTTTCGAATATAGAAATTATTAAAACAGGGGAGAAAGGAAATGGTATTTACCTGAAAATTATTGTTCAGGAACAGCCCCGGCTTGAAAACTATGAAATTCATGGAGTAAAGAGCTCAGAGCGGAGCGATATTAGAGAAAAGCTGTCTCTTGTTCCAGGCTATGCAGTGACAGAATCTTCTATTTCCCAGGCTAAGAGTGCCATAAAGCGCTATTATGAAGAGGAGGGATACTGGTATACCGAAATTGATGTGCAGCGCTCGGAATTGGATGAGACTCGCAATCGAATAACACTGGAGTTCCATATTAATCCGGGAGAGCGCTTAGAGGTAAAAGATATTACTTTCCATGGTAACGAAAAATTTGATGACCGGGCACTCCAGAAGTCATTGGGAACTATTTCGGAAGATCGGTGGTGGAAGTTTTTCTCAAAGAAGCTTTATAAGGAAGATGAATTTGAAGAAGCCAAAAATAACTTAAGAAGCTTTTACCGGGAGCATGGCTTTCTCGATTTCCGGGTAACCTCCGACTCTGTCTATACTTTTCCTTATACCCAGCAAAGACTATATGTGCTTTCCAATCCCGCTGAAGGCTTAAAAGTTGATATTTCAGTATATGAAGGCCCTCAATATAAGGTGAGAGATATTAATTGGGAGGGAAATACTGTTTATACTGATGAGGAACTCACCCAGACACTGGGCTTTGAAAAAGGGGAGGTCTTTAACCAGACAAAATTTAATACCAGACTTGAAATCAATCAGTCAGGTCCTGATGTAACCAGTCTCTACCAAGATATTGGGTACCTGTTTTTCCGGGTAGAAGAAAATATTGAGGTGGTAGCGGAAGATTCAGTTGACCTCAATATGAGAATTTATGAAAATGAAATTGCCTACATTGAGGAAGTTTCTTTTGTAGGGAATACCAAAACCCATGATGATATAGTTCGTCGAACCTTACGGACAGTACCCGGCCAGAAATATAGTCGTCAGAATATTATTAGGACTATACGTGAACTAGGGCAGCTGGGCTATTTCCGACAGGATGCTATTGAACCAAACTTAGTTCCGGATCAGGAAAACCAAACGGTTGATATAACCTACAATTTGGATGAATCCCAGAGTACCGACAATTTTGAGTTCTCCGGAGGATTTGGAGGCCGGGGTATCGGTTTGATTCTTTCAGCGAAGCTGAACTTTAATAACTTTTCCATACAGCGGGCGCTCAGGGGAGAAGGATGGAATCCTATTCCTTCCGGAGATGGTCAGAAGTTATCTCTTGGCGTTCAGGTTACCGGTAGTGGATACCAAAGTTACAGCCTTGGTTTCCAGGAGCCATGGCTTGGAGGTCGGCCGCTTTCGCTTGGGGTAAATACCAGTTACGACCTGATCAAATACCGCAGGTCAGATCAACGCAATGAACTCTTTTCAAGCAGTATATCGCTGGGAAGACGATTAGACTGGCCTGATGACTACTTTACCCATCGAAGTGTGTTATCCTATCAGCTGTATGATGTTGAGGGAGGAGCATCGTTCTTACCTGAAGGGGCTTCCAGTATTTTGAGTATTAAACAGATTTTAGAGCGTAATTCTACTGATAATCAGATTTCCCCTACGACCGGTTCCAAGATTCAGCTTTCTGGTGAATTAGCTCCGCCATTACCTTCATTTGCACAATATTATAAGTTAAAGTCAAGCTACCAGAACCACACAACATTGGTAGGTAAGTTGGTACTGACTAACACCGTTGAGTATGGTTATCTTGGGTATTTGAGTCAGGGCAAGCGCAGTGGTTTTCAGCGCTTTAAACTTGGAGGAACACAACTGCAGCAGCGGCAATCATTCCTGGATGATAATATTGATTTGCGTGGTTTCCCAGGTGGACAGAATGGATCTATTACCGCTTTTCAAGATGGACAGAATGTAGGCGGGCGTTTGTATTCCAAATATTCTCTGGAGTTGCGTTATCCGGCCATTACTGAACAGCAGGCGCAGGTTTATCCCTATGCTTTTATGGATGCTGGTAATGCATACCTGAATGTTGACCAATTTTCTCCCTTTGATGTAAAGCGTTCTGTTGGATTGGGAACGCGTATTTATCTGCCGATATTAGGACTCGTTGATCTCAGTTACGGTTACCGCCTGGACGGAATACCCAATACTCGAGTGCAGCCGGGAGAATGGCAGTTCCTCTTTAATATTGGTGCACCTTTTTAATGGTTAGGGTAAATACATATACTATACTTCTGGTTGTGTTATTATTTGGCAGTTTATCGATTGCCCATGGACAACAGCAGAAAATAGGATATGTAGATACCGACCAGATTTTATCAGAAATGCCTGAATATGAAGGGGTACAACAACAGCTGCAGGTGATAAGCTCCGAATGGAATAGCCAGCTGAAGAAAATGGAGGAGGAGATTAATCAGTTGAAGGAAGATTTTGAGTCCAGGGAGATTCTGTATACTGAGGAGCAGCGAGAACAAGTACAACAAAAAATCCAAAAACTCGTTACTGAACGTGAGCAGTTTATGGATCAAAAGTTCGGTGAAGAAGGGGAATATTTTCAAAAACAGAAAGAATTATTAGAACCAATACAGCGCAAGGTTTTTGAGGCTGTAAATATTATAGCCAAACGTAATAATTTTGATTTTATATTCGATCGTGCACAAAATACCAACATGCTCTATGGTAACCAGGAATTTAATTTAAATGAAGAGGTACTACAAGAGCTGGGGCTTACGTTAAATGAGTCCAGCAATTAATATAAATTGTTAGTATTATCACACGCTTTAACAAAATAGAATGTTAAAAAAGATTGATTCAATGATTAGAAAAATACTAAGTACAGCTTGCCTGTTTCTTTTTCTTTTAAGTACAACGGCTTACGGGCAGTTGAAAGTCGGATATATGAGTACCCAGGAGGTTCTAAGTGAACATCCCCAGCGCTCAGAAGTAGAACAGCAACTGAATAGCTTTATAAAAGAGAAAAGAGGAGAACTGGAAAATCGGATTGCTAATTTCCAGGATCAGGTTGCTGAGTACCAGGAGAATCAGGGAAATATGACTGATCAGCAAATTCAGCAAAGAGAGCAGGAACTTTCTGAGTTAGAAGGAGAAATACAGCAGTTTCAGCAAACCATACAAGGACAAATTCAAGAGCGTCGATCCCAGCTGCTTAATCCGTTGTATGAAGCTATGGATCAGGCGATTGCTGAGGTAGCGGAAAGTAATAACCTTGATTTTGTACTCAATGAGGCGACAAATAGTGGAGATAACGTGATCTACTATGCTGCTGATCAACAGTTGGATATTACTCAGCAGGTGATTGAACATATTAATGAGAATGCGACACAGAACTAACACAGAATCTAACTTTAGAACTATGATTAAACGAATACTACCAGTTTTATTTATTTTTCTTTTAGTCGGTGGGTTTTCTAATACCTCCTTTGCTCAAGTCCAGAATGACGATTTAACAATCGGATATGTAGATCCTCAGGCAATTCTGAGTAAAATGCCGGAGATGAAAGCCGTTCAACAACGGCTCCAGAATTTTATGGAAAGCAAACGAGAAGAGTTTGCTTCTAAACAGGAGGAGTACCAGCAGAAAGTAGCTGAGTATCAAGATAAAGAATCGGTTATATCCGAAGATGCCAAGCAACAGGAAGAAGAACGTTTGGGACAAATGGGGGCAGAACTTCAACAGTATCAGTCCCAGCTTCAGCAAGAGATCCAGCAAAAACAGCAAGAATTAGTGGGACCTCTGTTAGACCAAATTGATTCTGCTATTAATACAGTGGCTAATGAAAGGGGACTTTCTTATGTGTTGAACACGACGACCAGTAATGGAGACGTAATCCTTCTCTATGTTTCTGATGAAGCACAACAGCAATATGATATAACGGATGAAGTGATGGATGAGCTGGATATGTAGGCTCATCTGATTCTCTTAATTTTCTCAAAAGGCGGCCTGTAAAACAGGCTGCCTTTTTTATTTGACTCTTCTTTTACGGTTGCGGATGTAGTCTTCAAAAATATATCCGCCCAGATTATCCAATGATGCAAAGTATGCCCGACCTTTATTAGCTTCGGTTAGCTCGCGGACAAAATTCTGAAGGTACGGATCCCGGGCAATCATAAATGTTGTTATATCAATTTTATCGCGACGGCACTTCACGGCTTCATCCAGCACCTTATTGACAATCTTGCGATCCAGTCCAACGCTATTTTTGTACAGCCGACCATTTTCTATGATACATGAGGGTTTGCCATCTGTGATCATAAATATTTGCTTGTTGGCATATTTACGGCGGTGTAAAATATGTCTGGCCATCTGCAGCGCTTGTTGAGTGTTGGTATGGTAGGGACCAACCTTGAGATAAGGAAGGTCCTCGATACCTACTTTCCAAGCCTCATTGCCAAAGGCTACGATATCAAGCGAATCATTAGCGTAATTATTGAGAATAAGTTCAGAAAGGGCCATAGCTACTTTTTTAGCTGGTGTGATGCGATCTTCGCCGTATAAGACCATGGAGTGGCTTAAATCAATGAGTAAGACGGTAGCCACAGAAGTATGATGATCGGTATTATGTACCCTGATATCCCTTTCTTTCAAATCCATCTGATCGATGCTACTATGCTTAAACATATTCATCATCGTGCCAACACTATCAATATTGGTTAAGTCATCTCCCTGCTGCCATTGGCGTGTTTCCGGTTGGCGCTCGAGTCCCTCTCCCGTATGATCAGTCTTGTGCCTCCCTGCCGCTCCTTTGTCAAGATGTTTGAAAATTTCTTCGAGTGAATGTTTCCGAAGACTTCGCTCTGCCTTTCGGGTAATGACGAGCATATTTTCTTCTTGGTCTTGCTCTATATACCCCCTTTCTTTGAGTTCGTCTACGAAATCATCCAGATCAAAATCATCAAATTGGTTTGTAATACCATATTCGTCATCAATATCAGCCATCCAACGCAAAGCCTGAGAGACGTCTCCGCTTGCTATGGTAAGCAACTCCTCAAATAAATCCATGAGGGTATCAAAAGGAGACTGATTAGGTGATTTTTTATCTATATTGGGATTCCATTCTCGATACTTGAAATGCATGGCAAAAACATTGACTTTAGCAGGAGTATAGAGAAAACATACAGACAATAAAATTAATTCATTGGATGGCAGAAAATAAAGTGCAAAATATAGATCGCCTTCAATTTGAGCGCCAGCTTTGGTCAGAAGGGTTTGATAGAGTTATGGGGCTGGATGAAGTGGGACGAGGATGCCTTGCAGGACCTGTAGTAGCAGGAGGAGTTATTTTTAAACCGGGAACCTTTGTTGAGGAAATTCGGGATAGCAAAACTATTTCCCTGAAAGAAAGAATGTCGTTGACTGAGAAGATAAAAGAACTCGCTTCTTTTTGGACTGTTCAATGGTGTATGCCGGCCGAGATCGATGAACTGAATATATTACATGCATCTATTAAAGCAATGCACCGGTGCACTGAAGCAAAAAAAGCCCGGCCGGATTATCTGTTGGTAGATGGAAACCGATTTAGCGCGGGACTGTGTCCGCATAAATGTTTGGTCAAAGGAGATGACCGTTCGATGAGTATTGCAGCTGCTTCTATTATTGCCAAGGTTTTCAGAGATAAATGGATGATTGAATTACATAAGGAGTATCCTTATTACGGCTGGGATACCAATGTGGGTTATCCTACAGCCCAACATTACAGTGGACTGGAGGAGTATGGCTATACAGAATATCATCGGCAAAGCTTTAAATTGCGTACAGACAAGGAAGTAATGCTGGAGGAAACTTAGAATTAGCGATAGATGCTGAATTGTCGCTTATAGTAATCGAGGTTTAGACATATTCCCAGCATAAGGGTGTTCGTAATAAGTGCTGATCCCCCGTAGCTAATAAAGGGTAGGGGAACACCGATGACAGGGATAAGCGCCGTTGCCGAACCTACATTGATGAAGAAATGAGTAAAGAATATAGTGGCAACCCCCACCATTACAAGTTGTGCAAATGGATGCTTATGGGTCGCTGCAGCTTTTAATAAAAGCAAGGTAAATCCGAGTAGGAGTAGCACAACTATTCCAGCTCCTATAAATCCAAATTCTTCAGCAATAACGCAAAATATAAAATCTGTCCACTGCTCCGGAAGAAACCGAAGCTGGGTTTGGGTTCCTTCCATGAATCCTTTTCCGTATACGCCACCCGAACCAATAGCGGTTTTAGCCTGTATGATGTTCCATCCAGCGCCCTGTGGATCAAAAGAGGGATCGGTAAAGGCTTCTATACGTGCACGTTGGTGGGGCTGTAATATTTGAAAGAGGGCAACCTGAACCCCAATCACAAGGAGAATACCGGTGGCGAAGGAAGTAAATGTAAGCCAAGTGCTTCGCTGAAGCATAAAGACCAGCAGGGTTAATACTACAGCGGCAAGAATCCCCCAGTACCAGCTAATTATGCTTACATAGCCAATGATTGCAGGAGAGATAATAAACAGGGATATCCCATAAGGTAGACCCGACCAGAAAAGTACAACGGGAATAAGCGCCAAAAATATGATGGCCGTACCGGTATCGTTCTGAAGGAAAACAAGTACTGTGGGGACGAGGATAATCAGTACAGTGGTAACGGCTGTCTTAAGATTATCAGCAGAAATATTACGTCGGCTGGTCAGGTAGCTGGCGACAGCAAGCACAGTCGCTATTTTCATTAATTCGCTTGACTGCAGGTTAACAGGTCCTAATACCAACCAGCTTTTGGCTCCATTAACCTCCCGGCCAATAAACAGGGTAAGAATCATCAGCAGCAGTCCAATAGCATAAAAAACAAATGCTCCTTCTTGAAAGGTACGCGGATTTATATATTGAAGTCCCACCAGAATTCCCAGGCCGATACCAAATGCCACTAATTGCTTATAGAAGTTGATTTGTATGTAACCAGGCAGGAATTCAGCCACTGGGCCCTGAGTAGCACTATAAATGGCTACCAGGCCAACTACTACAAGGCCGATCCATAAAGTGCCAAGAGACCAGTTATATTCTCCAAAACGATTCATTTTTTAATTGTTTTCGGGTCTTGGTTCAAAATTCATCACGTAATCGTACACATGGGAGCGACCAATTTCTCCATTGATATACTGTTCTACCATTAATGAAGCTATGGGTGCAGCTGATATAGAGCCATAACCAGCGTTCTCAACAAGTACTGCTACAGCAATTTGAGGGTTTTCTACGGGAGCGAAACAAATAAACCATCCGTGATCCTGTCCATGTGGATTTTGGGCTGTACCGGTTTTCCCGGCAACAGCTATACTATCTAAGTCTGCGTAGTACCTCCCGCTACCCTCCGTAACTACTCTTCGCATACCATCTTTAATGACCGCCAATTCACTTTCATCGACCCAACTTATTTTTGTTGTATCTGTATTGGGATATATAACCCTTCCATTTGGTTCCCGAATGGATTGTACAAAGTGGGGTTTGATGGCATAACCGCCGTTTGCAATTTGTGCCGCTACGGTAGCCATTTGAAGCGGTGACGCAGCCATGAATCCCTGTCCAATACCGAGGCTAAGCTGGTCGCCTATGCCCCAGGTACCTTCACCAAGGGTATTGTTTAAGTACGAGCTGTCGGGTAAAATACCAGACGTTTCACTGGGTAGGTCGATGCCGGTGGGGCGACCAAGGCCAAAGGACGAAGCTAACTCATTCCATCGATCAATGCTATGGGAGCGTACCATTTCATCCATTAGCCAGAAAAAGAAGGTATTGCTGGACTCTTGGATAGCTTTGCCAATATTGTATTGTCCCGGGTCAGCTAAATCGTTATATCGTCGTCCCCTTGAGTAATAACCCGGATTATAAATAGTTGTTTGTGGAGTAATTACCTCCATCTCCATTCCCATAAGACCCATAAGGGGTTTAAAGGTAGATCCGGGCGGTTGCGCACTTGAAGTCGAACGGTTGAAAAGAGGGTTTAAAGTATCAGCATTTATACTTTGCCAGTAATCAGCATCTATTCTACCCGCTAGGCGTCTTATATCAAATTCCGGAGCACTGGTCATGCTCAGGATGCTCCCATCCTGGGGGTCAATAGCAATAGCTGCTCCTTTCTTTCCTTCCATGAGCTCCTCAGCCAATAGCTGCAGATCTGTATCGAGGGAAGTATGCAAATCAGCTCCTTTTTGAGGCGCTTCATCCATAGATCCATTTTGATAGGATCCAAGATTTTGACCCATCGCATTGACCAGAATATATTCTGTCCCTTCTTTTCCTCTGAGTTGGGATTCATAGCTCTTTTCAAGGCCGGTTTTGCCGATTTTATCTCCCAGATGATAACTATCCTTGGCCAGGTACTCTTCCTGGGAGACTTCCCGGAGGTAACCCAGTACATGAGAAGCTCGAAGACTGTCAATAGGATAGTGACGCTTGCTTTCAATTTGATGGCCAATGCCCGGTAACTGCCAGATGTTTTCCTGAATTATTGAGAAGGTTTCAAAATTAATTTCAGTAAACAGCCGGGATGCCCGATGCCAAGAATATGAGCGGGCTTCCTCTACGCGTTTTCTTACCTCCTCAACAGGTATATCTAATAATCTTGCGAGAATGGGAGTGTTTTCATCCTTATAACTGGAAGGAATAATAGTAATAGAATAAATGGGCTCATTTTCTACTAATAGTTTCCCATTACGATCATATATAAGACCACGCGCTGGATTGACAATCTGTTGTCGCAGGGCATTTTCCCGGCTTAGCGGATCATAGGTATCATATTCCAATATTTGAAGCTGGAAAAGACGTCCTAGAATTATCAGCCCCAAAACGATAATGATACCCATCAAAACGCGAATGGATATATGGCTGCGCTTTTTCTTCTGATATTGCATGAATGGTACTACTTATTAGTTCTGAACATATAGAAAAGAGCTGCTACTATAGCTGAATATAAGCTACTTCCAAGTAGGTAAGCTCCAAAAAGTGTTTCTGCCGTGTAATTCTGGATAAAGATGTTCAACCCCAAAAAAATAAGATTATGGAAAAGAGCGGCAAGTGCAACAGTAATAACGACTTGTCCAACACTTAATTGTGTTTTATGATCTTTAGGAATAAATCGATGAACGATATATATAAGCAATGTTTTAGAAAACATATTGAGCCCCCAAACATCAAGCAGAGCATCCTGCAGAAATCCCAAAGAAGCCCCCATCAGCAGAGCTGCTGTTCTGTTTTCCTTACTCATATACCAGACCAGGAATATAAGAACAAGATCAGGATATGCTTCAAAAATAGTTAAATGCCGAAATAGCACAAGCTGAAGAATCAGGAAGACAAGTCCTATGCCGATATGTTTAAGCCGCCTTCCGGTCATTCTAAAGCGTTCTGATATTGTTCGTTAAGTTTTTGGATCGTAGTATCGGGTTGAAATTTAACAACAAATCCGGCCGTCATGCTATAAATATCTGCAAAAGGGTTGACGATAATTTTCTGTATATCCCGACCCGGTTGATGTTCGGTCCGTATCACTTCTCCAATAGGAATATCCGGAGGAAATTGATTACTGTATCCAGAAGTGATTACTATTTCTCCGGAATCGACCTCTACGGTTTGAGGGACATAGTTTAGCTGAAGTTCATGAATGTTTTTACTATCCCAGGAAACAATGCCATAGGCACCTGAGTTTTGTAGTTTGGCACTAACCTTAAATAAACTGTTAAAAATTGGCATTACCTGGGAGTACCCTCCATCGGTCAGTACAACCTTTCCGGCCAATCCCTCGGCTGCTACCAAAGGCATACCAGCGGTTATACCTTCTTCAGTACCTGCATCAATAGTTAAAGAATTAAATACCTGGGAAAGTTCTTTTCCCACAATTTGTACGGGATATAGATTAAGATTACTATTGCGGCTGAATTCAAGTAATTGGCGAAGTTCTTCATTCTCTTCACGAGCTGAACGTAGGCGACTTAACTCGTCAAGTAGTAAAACATTTTGTTGTCTGAGGTAAGTGTTAGTCCTTAAGGCCTGCCGATAAGTTCGAATATTAGATAACGGTTCCTCCAGGTAGCTGAAAACAGTTACCGAAACAGTTCGTAAATTATGAAGCCCCCCCTGATGACGGCTGACAATAAGGCCTACCGCAACAATAAGTAAAAATGCTGCAATAATATGATCTTTAATTTCCGTTATTCCCGGAAAACGAATTTGCATTCACTTCTTCCTTCCTTAGATACTTAGGTAATTACGGTTCGGTAATAATCGAGATCTTCTAATATGGCGCCGGTACCACGTACAACGGCAGTTAAAGGATCTTCGGCAATGTGGACAGGCAAGTCGGTAGTTTCCCGGATTAGTTTATCAAGATTTTTAAGCTTGGCACCTCCACCGGTAAGCATAATACCCCGATCCAGAATGTCCGCTGACAGTTCAGGAGGAGTCTGCTCCAGGGACTTGGTAATAGATTCAACAATAGTGTTTACCGATTCGGAGATTGCCTCCCGAACATCTTTGGATGTAACGTGGCGGACTCGGGGGACCCCGTTAACAAGATCACGTCCTTTCGTATCCATTTCTATTTCTTCATCGAGAGGAGCAGCCGACCCGATTTCGCACTTGATCTTTTCAGCAGTTCGTTCTCCGATAAGGAGATTATGATTCCGCCTGAAATAATTAATAATATCTTCATTCAGCTCGTCACCACCCAAACGTACCGACTGTGCATATACGATACCCGAAAGAGCGATGACAGCAATCTCAGTGGTTCCCCCGCCTACATCTACAATCATATTTCCAATCGGCTCGTGCACATTGAGTCCAATTCCGATTGCCGCTGCCATGGGTTCGTCTACGAGATGGACCGATTTGGCTCCGGCATGTTCTGCGCTGTCCCGAACAGCTCGGCGTTCGACCTCGGTGATGCCGCTGGGTACACAAACAACCATTGTTCGGGTACTGGAGTACCATTTCATTTTAACCTTGTCAATCATACCGCGAATCATTTGTTCAGCGACCTCAAAATCCGCGATAACGCCATCACGTAGGGGGCGTACGGTGCGGATATTCTTATGGGTCTTTTCGTGCATCAGCCGGGCCTCGTGTCCTGTTGCAACAGGTTCATTCTGTGTGTTCAGGGCAACAATGGAGGGCTCATTAAGTACGATACCTTCCCCCCGGGAATAGATAAGGGTGTTGGCGGTACCAAGATCGATAGCAATATCGGTGTATAGCCAGTCAAACCAACCTTTTCGTTGCTGTTTATCTTTCTTAGATGTAGATACGTTATTGTCCATATTAGCTATGTGTAGATGAGCTGCAAGTAGTCAAATTTTACCTTAAAAAAGACCAAAAATAAAAATACAATTTTGTACGTCTATTTCCGAATAAATAAGAATAAAAGTTAAAATGAAAATGTTTAATGCCTAAAAAGTCTTTTATCGGTGAAGACCATGGTAAGATCAAGGGCGTCAGCGGTTTCTATGACTTGGTCATCGCGAATACTTCCGCCTGGTTGAATTACTGCAGTGGCGCCTGCTTTAGCCGCGGCTTCTACTCCATCGGGAAAGGGGAAGAAGGCATCAGATGCAATGGCGGTACCTTCTATTGAGAGTCCTTCTTCTTTGGCTTTGGCAATAGCAATTTGCGAAGCTTCTACACGGCTTGTTTGCCCTGTGCCGATGCCAATAGTTTGCTGATCTTTAGCGTAAACAATGGCATTGGATTTTACATGTTTAACCACCTGCCAGGCAAAAAGCATATCGCGAAGTTCTTTTTGGCTCGGCTGGCGCTTTGTCACCACTTTAAGGTCGTTTTCATCAAGAATAGAGAAATCAAGGTCCTGACTGAGTGCTCCTCCGAAGATCGAACGGAACTGTTGTTCTGAGCTATCACTCAAATACTTCTTTTGGCGAATAAGGCGTCTTTTTTTCTTCTGCCTGAGCAGAGAAAGAGCGTCCTCAGTATAGGAAGGAGCAATAATAATTTCAGTAAATATTTCGTCTATTTTTTTAGCGGTATCAAGATCGAGCTCCTGGTTGACAGCTACAATGCCTCCAAAAGGGGATTTAGTATCTGTTTGGAAGGCTTTTTCCCATGCCTTGGTAAGATTCTCGTCAGAGGCTACCCCACAGGGAACGGTATGTTTAAAAATAGCACAGGTTGGATCAGAATCCTTAAAATCAGCAATAAGTCGCAGGGCGGCATCCACATCAAGGAAATTATTATAGCTGAGTTGCTTGCCGTGAAAACAATCGATGAATTCTTCTTGGTAGCCATATACGGCCGCTTTCTGATGGGGGTTTTCGCCATAGCGCAATTCCTGGGATTTAGGGAGTGATATATTCAGCTGTTCCGGCTGTTCCTCCGATTTAGTATCGAGCGTATTGAAATAGTTGGCAATATGGGTGTCGTAGTGAGCGGTATGATTAAACGCCTGGCGCGCCCATTGCCGACGCTTAGTAAATGGGATACCGTTTTCCTGTTCAAGTGAAGCTATGAAATCATCATACTGTTTGGGAGCAGTAAGAACGCAAACGTGGGCAAAATTCTTGGCTGCTGCCCGAATCATAGTAGGACCGCCGATATCAATGTTTTCCGTAGCTATTGCAGGAGTACAATCGGAATTATCAATCGTCTCTTTGAAAGGGTACAGATTCACCACAACTAGCTCAATGGGATCAATATTTAGTTGTTTCATTTCATCGAGGTCAGATTGATGGCTGGTTCTTCCCAAAAGTCCACCGTGAATAATAGGATGCAGCGTTTTAACCCGTCCATCCAGACATTCCTCAAAACCAGTAACTTCACTCACATCTGTAACCGGCAGTTCGGCTTCTCTTATCTTTTGAGCGGTACCCCCTGTGGATATAATTTCAACATCATGTTGATGCAAGACCCGGGCCAGCGGAATAATATCTGTTTTGTCGGAGACTGAGAGCAGGGCTCTGTTAATTGAAAGGTTATGTTCAGGTAGTTCAGAAAGAGGTTGTAAAGACACAGTTTAATTATGTTTTGGAATGTTTATTAGCAAGTTTAGCAATAACTTCCGGAAGGAGCTGATGTTCCTGTTTTAATACACGTTTGGCTAACTCTTCGGCATCGTCCGTATCGTAAACGGGAACTTTTCGCTGGGCCAGAACAGGTCCTTCGTCATATTCTTCGGTGACGATGTGAACGGTACAGCCCGACTCCTGTTCCTCGTTTTCAAGAACAGCCTGGTGCACGTTAATTCCATAAAAGCCCTTCCCTCCGTATTTGGGTAACAGAGAAGGGTGGATATTGATGATCTTTCCTTCATAATTTTCTATAACTGCAGAAGGAATCTTTAACATGTAACCGGCGAGTACGATAAGATCGGTTTCCCAATTGGCAAGCCGGGTAAGAAGCGTATCGACATATTCTGATTGATTATCAAAAGCGCCGGGATAAATTGTGACATGGGGAATGTTATGCTTTCGAGCCCGTTCAATAGACTGAATATCGGTTTTATTGGTAATCAGTCCACGTATACGTCCATTGATCTTTCCTTCTTCTACAGCATCAATAATCGACTGAAAGTTTGTTCCCGATCCGGAGGCAAAAACGACAATGTTAATCAATGGAAAACGATACTATAAGTTGCTATCAATTTAAGTGGGTGAAGATAAGTAAAAAAGTTTAAAAACGAAGCCTTATTTCCGCAAGTAGGTTTGTTATTCTGTAGACATTGAGTCCGGTGAGCGAAAAACATAATAGTTATTAAGACTCCATCGTATCTGATTGATCGTAATTTTTATAACAGTAGCTATGGGAATAGCAATTAGCATACCGATGATACCGGCGGTTTGTGCACCGATCATAATAATAAACAAAATGGCAACGGGATGAATATCGGCCGACCGGGAAAAAATAAGTGGTTGAAGAACCAGATTATCCAGCATTTGAACTAAAAGTATGGCAATGATACAGGGGAGAACCAGCGAAAAGTTTCCAATTTCAATAATAGAAACGATGATGGAAAGTATATAACCGATGGCCGGACCGAAGTAAGGAATCGTATTGGCCAATCCTATCGCTATTCCGACTGAAAGTGCGTTGTTAAGTCCCACAACGGAAAGTACAATCCAGGAGGCTAGGGCAACGATGAAACTTTGTAGCATTACACTTCGGAAATAGATGCCCAAACGGGTTTCGATTTTGTCAACAAGGCTCAGAGTGGTTTCAAAATATTTATTAGGAACCAGTCGCAGAATATCCCGTCGAATACGTGCTCCGTCTTTTAAGAAAAAGAAAGTGGCAAATGGAATGACCAGAGCAGCATAAAAAATATTGGTAAAGACACCAATGATATTACTTAGGGCAGTAGGAAGTTGACCAATGTTAAAAAGCTCCTGTAACATGGTAGTTATATTATCACTGAGGAACCGATCAGGTAGAAAAGAAAAGCTTTCCGTTAGGCGTTGTTCGATTTGTCGTGCTATACTCTGAATGTTTTGGATATTCAATTGTCCTGCCAATTCTACCATCTGGCTTACGATGACCGGCAAAATATTGGTAGATATCCAGATAATGAGCAGAATAAGAGCGCTAAGTGTCAGGCAAATGCCAAACGTTCGGTTTATGCCCGCCGCCTGTATGCGGTTAACGATTGGGTCTAAGATATAACTTATGATTATTGCAATGACAGCATAGCCTACCAGGGTGCCAAAATAGTAAAGCAGATAAAAGAGAATGCCAACGGCTCCCAGTCCTAAAATTGATTTTATAAGCCGTTCCAGAGTTAAATTATTCATCTTTTTCTAAAAGCTTCATAAGCTTATCGATACAGTTATAGATACTGGAAGGAGAATATCCTTTCCTTGCCAGATGGTCGATAACTTTCTTTTTTCGCTTTAGTGGATGTTCTTCTTTTAAAAAACGTCTTTTACGTTTTGAAATTAAATGTATGAAAGTTTCTTCGAAATCTGCACCTTCAAAAGCTTTTCTGACGCTTTTTTCAATATTTTGCCGTTTGATTCCCTTTTTATAAAGATGAGCTTTAACTTTGGCGGGTCCCCAATTATTTTTCCGGCTTTTTTCGGATGCATATTTAAGAGCGAATTCCGTATCGTCGATATATCCTTTTTCCTGAAGTTCATCCAGTACCCCCGTAATAGTTTCAGGGGCATAGTCTTTTTGCAGAGCTTTATTCATTAATTCCTGCCGGGAGTGATCCCGCCGGCTTAGTAATCCCATCAGGTAGGATTTTATAGCAAAACGCCCTTCTTCGCGCTGTAATTTTTTGAAAAGAGAGGGAGTTATTTCAACCCCCTCCTTTAGATTAAATGCCAGAAGCGTTTGCTCATGGACGCCCAAGAGGAAATTTCCGTCCGCGAAAATAGAATAGCGCTCTTTATTCTTTTTCTGGATGGTTATGCCGGTGATGGTAGCAGGGAGTGCGGAACCGGCATCCTCATAGGAATCTGTGGCCATGGTTAATCCTGCTCTTCTTCCTTGGCTTCTTGTTCTTCTTCATTTTCTTCTGTAGGCTGGGGATTCATTTCGTTACGCACCATTTCCTCAATCCGTTCCGTTAACTCAGGATCTGATTCGAGAAATTCAATCGCATTATCTGTTCCCTGGCCAATAGGCTCGCCATCATAACGATACCAGCTGCCTCGTTTTTCGATGATATCGTATTCGACCGCCAGATCGAGAATTTCAGACATGCGGGAAATCCCTTCGCCATACATAATGTTGAATTCTACCACTTTAAAAGGTGGAGCTACCTTGTTTTTGACCACTTTTACCTTAGTACGGTTGCCAACTACCTCATCTCCTTTTTTGAGGGAACCGATACGGCGGATATCCATACGAACAGAAGAGTAAAACTTAAGCGCTCGTCCCCCGGAGGTGGTTTCAGGATTTCCGAACATGACTCCAATTTTTTCCCGGATCTGATTGATAAAAATTACGGATGTTCGTGTTTTATTGATGATACCCGTAATTTTACGCATCGCCTGAGACATCAGGCGGGCCTGCAATCCCATATGCGAGTCGCCCATCTCTCCTTCCAGCTCAGCTCGTGGTACCAGTGCAGCAACAGAATCCACAACAATGGCATCCAAAGCAGCGGAGCGAATAAGTGTTTCGGTTATTTCAAGGGCCTGTTCACCGCTATCGGGCTGCGAGACAAGCAATTCATCGGTATTGATGCCCAGGTTTTTTGCATACCGGGGATCAAAAGCATGCTCGGCATCTACAAAGGCTGCATACCCGCCCGCCTTTTGAGCTTCGGCTACAATATGCATTGCAAGCGTCGTCTTTCCACTTCCTTCCGGACCATAAATTTCAGTAATACGTCCTCGCGGAACTCCTCCCACTCCGAGAGCTTGGTCAAGTAGCAGGGACCCCGTAGAGATGCTGGGAACATCCTGTGCCGCTTCGTCTCCCAGGCGCATAATAGTGCCTTTCCCATGTTGTTTTTCGATTTGGCCGATGGCCATTTCCAGTGCCTTTTCGCGATCGTTATTGTCAGACATAAGTACGTTTCTATAGTTATCTTTTGTTTTTCATCGGTTAATATATCAAATAAAAGTGACAACATAGCGTCATCCCTATCTGTAAAAAATACTGTGAATTAATATATAGACCGGTTCTGCTATATTGGAATAGTTGATTAGTTCGCTGTATTCAAAGTTAACTCCACAAAAATAGCAGGAATGAGTAAGTAAGATCGTTTTAGCAGGTAAATCCTTACAATCTTTTTTAAAAATGTTTAAAAAATGAGCATTTTAATCATTTGGATATCAATATTTTCCAGCTTCTCTTTTAATTTGTATTTAATTTTGACAAATTCCTGCCTCACTATGTATGTAAGTGATGAGGGAGTTCCCCTTTTACTTATGATTGTGTGCTTAACTATAGTTATTTTTCGTTGATATTTGTGATAAATATCACACCTTGTCAGGCGGATAATTATATTAGGCGCAATTTTGCAGAATGTGATAAGAATTGCTTAGATTTGGCATCGAAATTATAAATGAAAAGGTGTTTATGAGTATTTTAATTGCCGACAGTGGCGCAACAAAAACAGAATGGTGTGTAAAGTCGGCAGACGGTAATAAGATTTATAAAACGGAGGGGTTAAATCCTTACTATCATACCACACAAAGTATCAAAGATGTTGTCGAGAATGAACTTCGTGCCAAGCTGGATGATGGCATAGAGATCACGGATGTTCATTTTTATGGGGCCGGTTGTGACAGTGAGGAAAAGAAAGAGAGGGTTGATGCTGCTCTTACTTATAACTTCCCCGATGCAACGCTGCATATATATCACGATCTGTTGGGAGCAGCCCGGGCATGTTTTTTTAATGAGCCGGGGATTGCTTGTATTCTGGGTACGGGCTCTAATTCCTGTCTCTATGATGGGGAGAAGATTATAGAACATATTCCCTCGCTTGCTTTTATTCTTGGGGATGAAGGAAGTGCCGGATATTTTGGCAAAAAGCTCATCAACCAGTATTACCGGTTTGAGCTTCCCGATAACTTGCGCAAAGATCTGGAGGAAAATTATAATATGGATCTGGATCATATTACAAAGGAACTTTA
Source organism: Fodinibius salicampi (assembly GCF_039545095.1). NCBI lineage: Bacteria > Pseudomonadati > Balneolota > Balneolia > Balneolales > Balneolaceae > Fodinibius > Fodinibius salicampi. Next base: position 234,378 of record NZ_BAABRS010000004.1, read on the forward strand.
TGATGGTTCTCAGAAAAGCCGGTTTATTGCTTCTTACGCTTCATTCCTGGGAGAGCATGAAGACCACCCCCATATTAAAGAGATGCTCTATGAAGGGTTTGAGAATTTTATCACCAGAATTGTGATGAAATATACCAATGCTTCTGACTATGAAGTGTGTTTCATTGGATCGGTAGCACACGGACATAAAGATATGATCAATGGAATTCTGGAAAAGCACGGGATGAAATCGGGTCGTTATATCAGCAAGCCCATGAAACGGCTTATAGAATTTCATTCGCTGTAAAAGTACAGGATATTGTGATTGATACCCACTGCCATCTCTTTCTCGAACAATTTGATGATGATATTGATGAAGTGCTGGAGCGGGCGTATGCCGCAGGCGTGACACATATTCTCATGCCGGCCATCCATTTTGGTTCCCTTTCCCGAATGGATGAGCTGGAACATCCTCACATAGCTTTTTATAAAATGGCCGGTATTCATCCTACCCAAATTAACAAAGGAAAAAAGACGAGCGAGGATGAATTACTGGAATACTGCAGTAGTGAGGATATTGTTGCAGTTGGAGAAACCGGGCTGGATTACTACTGGAGTGATGATTATAAAACGGAACAGCAACGCAGCCTTCGTATCCACTGTAAAGTAGCTAAAGAGTTGGATAAGCCCATTGTATTACATAACAGAGACAGTACAACTGATCTGCTGGATATTATACAAGATGAGCAGGACGGTAGTTTGAGAGGAGTATGGCATTGCTTTAATGGGTCAGTCGAGGAAGGCAGGCGTACGCTTGATTTGGGATTGCACTTGGGGATAGGGGGCATTTTTACCTTTAAAAATGCGGGCGTAGATAAAACCGTAGCACAGCTTCCCCTTGAAAAAATGATGTTGGAAACAGATGCGCCTTATTTGGCTCCTTCTCCCAAAAGAGGGAAACGAAATGAACCGGCCTTTGTCCGTTTTACTGCAGAGCGATTAGCTGAAGTAAAGGAATGTTCCCTGAATGAAGTTCTCCTACAGACGGATCGTACCGCGAAGCAGTTTTTCGACCTTTCATAGTATTAGTCCAATGATTGGAAACCCAGCTTCTTGAGTAACGGATAGTGGTTAAAATAAGCTTCAGGAAGCCTGATATTGTTAAATTCCTGCCGCAACGGGAACTCTGCCCGTAATTTATTAAACAGTTCCCCTCGGTTATCCTGATTGTTCTGTAAGATGCGATGGAGTTTCTCTTCATATTGCCGTATTGGATGCAAATACGTAATTAATTGTTCGATACCTGAAAATGATTCGATGGTATCAGTAATGGTTCGTGGAGAAGGGACATCCGTGTTTTTTGCAGATGGAAGATCGAAATGGCGTATCAGCTCATCCGCTATAAATTTGGAGGCATTTCGTTTCGCCTGAACGGAATATCCGGCAATATGGGGAGTTTTAATATAGCTCTGTCGGGCGGTTTCCAGCTTTAGTTGTGGTTCGTTTTCCCACACATCCAGAATATAATGATGGATTGTCCCTTTCTTATGGGCTTCTATGAGCGCCTTTTCATCCACAACGCCGCCACGGGCCGTGTTTATAATAAGATCGAATGCCCGGCCTTTGAGTTTATCACTATTCAACCAGTGAAAGGTTGGGTAATTGCCACCATGATTTAGTGGAGTATGAAAGCTGAGAATATCAGCTTTTAAAATCATATCCAGTTCCACCGAGTTAAAGTCAGCCTCTCGTTCCGCCCGCGGGGGATCATACCCAAAAGTAGTTATTCCCAGCTTTTGTAGTAGGGTATTAACCTGTCTACCTACATGTCCCATTCCAATAATGCCGACAGAAAACTCATGCAAAGAGTGACCGGTATTATCCGACCAGATAAGCAGGCTGGCGGCTACATATTCGGCAACTGACCGGGCGTTACATCCGGCCGCATCGGCAAAAACAATATCATTTTCACGGAGATACTCCTGGTCTACATGATCGGTACCTGAGGATCCGGTCCCGATGAACGAAAGATTATCCGGAATATCTGCCAGACTCTTTTCATTGATGGAGTTTACAGTGCGTATAAGGAGTGCATGGGCCTTAGACAACTCGCTGGGAAGTCCATTGGCCGGGTCAAATAAATAGAGTTCAACTTGATCGGGGAGGAAATGATCGATCTGATACAAGTACTGATCAGCGAAAACGGATATCATGAATAAAGTTGTTAATTTTTTGGCAAAAACACGTTATTACAATACTTCAAGATAAAGATAAGATATTGGAATATATGAGTTTTAATACGGTATCTCTTATTAAGAAAAAGCGCGATAGGCAATCATTGACGAATGAAGAAATAGCCTATCTTATCAAAGAATATACCGCTGATCGCCTTCCGGACTATCAGATGAGCGCCTTTCTTATGGCTGCTTTTTTAAATGGGCTCGATGAGCATGAAGCGGCTTCTCTTACGGAAGCGATGCTGTATTCTGGTACTGTACTCGATTTAAGTCATGTGGATGGCATTAAGGTCGATAAGCATTCTACCGGTGGTGTGGGCGATAAACTCTCGCTTATTCTGGCACCCATTGTGGCCAGTTACGGGGTGCCGGTCCCTATGATATCGGGGAGGGGACTCGGACATACTGGAGGCACCCTAGATAAGTTGGAATCCATCCCCGGCTTTAAGGTAGATATGACACTCGAGCGATATAAAAAAATACTGCAAAAGTGTGGGATGGTTATGGCAGGCCAGACGGAAGAAGTAGCACCGGCCGATAAGCGCCTATATGCGCTGCGTGATGTGACTGCTACTGTGGAATCCATCCCTCTGATTGCTGGTAGCATTATGAGTAAAAAGCTGGCCGAGGGAATTGATGCGCTGGTACTGGATGTAAAGTTTGGGGCCGGGGCTTTTATGAAGAAGCAGGAGGACGCCCGCAAGCTGGCTCAATCCTTGGTTGCTATCGGAGAAGATTTTGGAAAAAAAACGGTAGCTTATCTGACTAATATGACCCAACCACTTGGATACAAAATTGGCAATTGGCTGGAAGTGGAGGAGTCGATGGAGGCCTTGCAGGGAGAAGGTCCGGAGGATGTTATGGAAATCACGCATATGCTGTCCGGTACTATGATTTGGCTGGGAGGTGAGGCAGAAACGGTTAAAGAGGGTATAGCAATGAGTAAGGAAGCGGTTGCTAATGGACAGGCGTTTGAAAAATGGTTAGAGCTTACCAGGGAGCAGGGAGGAGATACGGAGGTGTTGAAAGACTTTGAAAAATATAACAAAGCAAAATATCATTTTACTATTGAAGCACAAGAGAGCGGTTATGTTAGGAGGCTGGATGCCTACAAGGTTGGGATTGCTTCCCTGGAATTGGGGGCTGGACGTAAAACAAAAGATGATGAAATCGATCCCGCTGCGGGCGTGGTGCTGCAAAAGAAAGTTGGTGGACATCTGAAAAAAGGTGAAACATTAGCTACCGGTTTTACGAACAACAAAGAAAGCATAGAAATTGCAGTGGAAACTTTAGAGGATGCATTCGAGATTAAACAGCAAAAGCCGAGCCCATTAACCATGATTACGCATCGCGTTGATCGAAAGGGGGTGCATCCGATTAAAGATTAATACGATAAAAATTGCAATATCGATAAAATAATCTAACTTTACTTTGTATGTGAATAATTTGTTGAAAAGCAAAATACTCACTTAGGGCAAGGGCAAAATTTAATAAAAGTACAATATTATGTTTAAACGATTCATTCGTGCAATCAAGTCGATATTTGGTGGGTTTGTAAGCTCTATGGAAGATCCCAAGCTTATATTGGAGCAAAACATTCGGGATTTAAATGATCAGATCCCCCAAATGAATGAGAATATTGCCACTGTCAAGGCAAATATGATAATGTTGCAGAAAGAGGTTAAGAAATATGAAAAGCGTATCAATGATTTGACGGCTAAAATAAAGTCGGCCATTAATGCCGATCGTGATGATATAGCAGAAGGATATGCGTTGCAGCTGGAACAGGCAAAGGAAAATCTCTCCTCTTCTAAAGAACAACTCAAGTTCGCTGAGCAAGCCTATGAAAAGGCGTTGAAGGTCAAAAAAGCCTTTGTGAAGGAAAAAGATCGTAAGATACAGGAAGCCAAAGAAGCTTTACGGGCTAATGAGCGGGCTGAATGGCAGGGAAAAGTTGCAGATGCCCTGGAACAGTTTGAGACCGGTGGATTAGATCAGACCCATGATGAAATGTTGAATCGGGTGAATGAGCAAACAGCTAAAAATGAAGCTCGTATGGAGTTGGCACTCGACAGTATTGATACGGATGCTATGGAGATTGAAGCCAATGCTGAAAAGCTTCGGGCCCATGAACTGGTAAAACAGTTTAAGTCGGAGATGGGTAAAACGGAAGTTTCGGAAGAGGAAAAGGAAAAAAGTGTAGGATCTGCTGCTGATAAGCAGATAGAAATTGATGAGGAATCATCTGAAAAAGAATCCGGCAAAACAATTGGGAAAAAAGAACGATCACAATCTTAATGAAAGTTTTTAATTATTAAGGGAAAGCTGAACGTTAAAAGTTTTAGCTTGAGATCAAACAGCCTCGAATAACTAATTTACTGATAAACGAATGAGCAAAATTAACTCTTGACAGAAGGATAAGAAACCGGCAGCCTGTGCTAACTGCTAACTGCTAACTGCTAACTGCTAACTGCTAACTGCTAACTGCTAACTGCTAACTGCTAACTGCTAACTGCTAACTGCTAACTGCTAACTGCTAACTGCTAACTGCTAAAACATGAGCTCTGATAGCCGCGAAGAACGGGAACGTTTAAAGGAGGAGTATAAAGCGCACTACCGCAAGATGCGGGAGACCAAGGAACGTATGTCTCGTCAACAAAAGACGGTCAAAATTGCAGAAGCTCTTCGCGATATGGACAAAAGCCAAATGTTGGAAGCTTTTGACGATTTCTTGTTCTCTGTAAAGCATAAAATAGCATCTGCTGAAGCACGGCTGGATATGGCTATGCAGGACTTAGGGGTTGAAGGAAAGTCAATGGAAACTCAAGAGTTGGATGAACAATTAGACCGAGCAAAGGCCAAGGAAACATTAAAGCAGTTGAAAATGGAGATGGGAATGCTTTACAAGGAAATTGAGGACCAAGCCGGTTCTATAGAAGTGGAAAAAACCATCGGACCCAGTTCTGAATTATCCTCAAAGTCTGATAAGAGTACAACGACCGATAGCAGTGAGGAAGATTAGATACCATTATGAGTGAAGAAGAAACAATTAATTTTACACGCGAAGCTTTTCTCCATCCGATTAATTTGGGGATGCTTCTGGTGGCTGCTATCTCGGCTTTTGCCATGAGTGGTATGGGGTCTGTTGCCAGTCTTACACTAACCATTGCTTTTGGAGTTGAGTTAATGTATCTGGGGATTGTCCCCCGCCTGCCCCGTTTTCGAAAAAACGTAAAGTTTCGAAAACTACACGAAAAAGATGCTACAGATGACAAGACGATTTTTCACGAGCTGGATCGGAAGAGCCAAAAACGGTTTTTGAGTTTGAAGCATCTCACAAAACTCATTAAGGAGAATTTTGATAAACTGCCATATAGTTCACAGGGGTTACTTGAAAATATACGGGATAAGATAGAAGATCTTAGCTCAAACTATCTTAATCTGCTGGATCTGCACAAACGCTATCAGTTGTATATGAATACGTCGGTGGAAGAGCGGCTGAAAGCAGAAGTGGAGAAGGAAGAACGGAAGATGGAGGATATGGATTCTGATCGCTTAAAGGAGACAACGGCACGGAGGGTCGCCATCCTCAGAAAGCGGCTTAAAAAGTTTGAGGTAGCGAAGGAGAATTATCTTATCTGTGAAACTCATATTGAAACTATTGAAGATGCTATCCAATATATTTATGAACAGTCGATGACCATGAGCGATCCGGAAGAAATTGGTCTCCAACTGGATAACCTGTTGGATGAGGTGGAAGAAACGTCACAGCTCATTGATGATATGGATCGTGAAATTTTACCCTTCCATTCAGATATTGGAGGTATCGATTTGGACGCTGAATTCCGCGAAATGGAAAAGGAACAGCAGGAATCGAATGTCAGTTCTTCTAAACGAGTAAAAGAGTAAATTGAATATGAGTGATTCTTACGAAACCATTATCCGGGAAACGGATAAGCATGGTATCGCTACGGTTACGATTAACCGCCCCCAAAAGTTAAATGCCCTGAACAGTAAAGTTCTGGATGAGATAAAAGAAGTTTTTGATAGCCTTAAAAAGGATGACCGGGTATCGGCGGTTATAGTGACCGGTGCGGGAGACAAAGCCTTTGTAGCAGGTGCGGATATTAAAGAGCTCCGTGACCTCAATAAGAATACTGGAGAAGAGGCTTCCCGCAAAGGGCAGCAGATATTTCAGAAAATTGAGAATAGCCGAAAGCCGGTAGTGGCTGCAGTGAACGGTTATGCCTTGGGCGGTGGAGCCGAACTGGCGATGGCCTGCCATTTACGAGTAGCAGGGAGTAATGCTGTATTTGGCTTGCCGGAAGTTGGATTGGGACTTATTCCCGGTTATGGAGGTACCCAAAGACTATCCCGGATTGTTGGGCGCGCCAAAGCGCTTGAAATGATTTTAACTGGCAAACAAATTGATACAGAACAAGCACGGCAAATAGGGCTGGTCAATTCAGTAGCGGAAGAAAATCCCGTAGAAGAAGCACGGAAGCTTATTCAGCAAATACTTTCCAAAGGACCGTTGGCCGTCCAAAAAGCAATTGAGGCTGTTTTTACCTCCGATAAAAACGAAAGTTATCGTACAGAAGCCGCATTATTTGGTGAGCTCTGTGAAACAGAAGATTTTATGGAGGGAACCGCTGCTTTTCTGGAGAAGCGTAAACCCGATTTTAAAGGTAAATAGCTGAATTTTTGAATTGAGGCATAACAAGCTTTTTTAAAATGTAGTTCTGGTCGTATCTTTAGATGAATTACCAGATTCTAAACATACCTTAAGTAAATCAGATATTATCTAATCAATTTTTTTAAATGACAGAGCTGTTTTTAATTCTTATAACGGTTTTAATTAGCGCATTTTTTTCCGGTTCTGAAATGGCATTTGTAAGTGCCAACCGATTAAAACTTGAAATTGCTTCCCGTAACAATAGCTGGACCAGCAAAACGGTCAGTCAGTTTGTACGCAGTCCCCAAACTTTTCTAAGTACAACGCTGGTTGGTAATAATATCGCCAATGTGCTATACGGTACATTGATGGCTATTTTCCTGGTCACCCCCCTGACAAATTTTTATCAGAGCTGGATAGGGACAACTCCCTCCGTAACCTTTATTCTTATCATGCAGACGGTTATAGCGTCGGCGGTTATTATGATATTTGGTGAAATTCTGCCCAAAGTGTTATTTCGAACTCATGCCGATTGGTGGATGCGTATTATAGCCATTCCCCAGCAAATATTTTATTATCTCTTTAGACCTCTTATATCGGTTGCTAATGGGGCGTCCAAAATTGTAATTCGTATGGTACAGCCGGGAAGTGTATCATCCGATCAGCTTTTTAGTCGTCAGGATGTAGAAATGATTTTTCAGGAATTGCGAGACCAGGGAGGAGAAGATTTGGATAAGGAGGATTCAGAGATTCTCCATAACGTCTTGGAGCTTTCCAATATGAGGGTAAGAGAGTCTATGATCCCCCGTACTGACATTGTGGCCGTGGAAAAGAATAGTAGTATTGAAGAAACCCTCAAGATTTTTATCTCTTCCGGCTATTCTAAGCTACCCGTTTATCAGGAAAGTATAGATGATATTATAGGTGTTATTTTTGCTTACGATTTATTTAGCAATCCACGGAATCTATCTGAAATTATACGTCCGGTTAAACTGGTACCGGTTTCTCAACGCTCAAAGGATCTGCTTTCCGAATTCCAGAAAACGAATATTTCGGTAGCTATTGTGATAGATGAATATGGGGGGACGGCTGGGATGGTGACCATTGAAGATCTGCTGGAAGAGGTAGTTGGGGATATACAGGATGAATATGACACAGAAGACTATTTCATGAAGAAAATCTCTGAAAATACCTATATCCTGAGTGGAGGTATTGAAATTGAAGATCTGCTGGAGAAGTATCCGGAGATAAATTTGTTGGAAAATACCGATGAATATGAGACGGTGGCCGGCTACATTATTAATGAATTAGGACGTATTCCCAAAGTAAATGAGGAGCTGATGATTGGCAACAACAAAGTAATTATCAGTAAGGCTACACCAAGCCGTATTGAGACGGTAAAGCTGGTAATGATGGAATAATGCACAGAGAACAGTACAACTGTGGTCAGGGAAAAGTTTTAAGTGTTAAGCTATAAGGTTGAAAGTTACAGGTTTAATGTTGAAGCTTTTTCCTCAGCTAAAGCAACCACCGAATAACCAATTAACTTATATCAAATAATCAAAAGTTAATTCTTGGTACTGAGAGATAAAATCAACAGCCTCCGCTAACCGCTAACCGCTAACCGCTAACCGCTAACCGCTAACCGCTAACCGCTAACCGCTAACCGCTAACTGAATGTTTAACCATTATCCCGAATGGGCGCAGGAATTTGCCCAAAAATATCTGAGTCGTACGATAAACCAGTTTATACTACACGGAAATGTGCACGATTTGGTTCCGTTAGACCGAGAGAATAATAATTTTGTTCGATTGAAGACTTTTTTATCAGAAGAGTTTTTTGGGGCACGGGACTACGTCATTTTCTACGACCGTTCTTCAGGTATTTACTTTAGAGATGGAGAATCAAAAAAAGACTTTAACCGTGCGTTGTCGGGACGTGATTCACTGATGGGCACCGATTATGCGAATAAGCTTCCAAAGGATCCGGTTCGTGTATTTTCACTGTTGGAGCAGTATTTTCGCCTGCGTATTGATGACAAAAAGAGTATCGCACTTATTATTGATTATGCGGAAACTATTGTACCAATGAACGAGGCTGGGTCTACGGGTTCCGAAGACCGTACCTCTATGGTATATTTATCTCGTTGGGCGCATGATCCCATGTTTTTAGCCGCGGATTTTACAACGGTACTGCTAACTGAGAACCTGGCTGACCTGAATAAGACATTGGTTCAAAATCCCTATACTAACGAGCTCAAAATAAATATTCCTGATGAAAAGCAGCGGAAGAATTTTATCCACTTTGAAGTGGGAGAAGATAAGTTCGGGGGACTGTCAAATGTATCAGCCGAAGTGGTAGCCCAACAGACGGCAGGGCTGAATTTCATCAATATCCGAAGCATTCTTTCCAATGCCCGTGAAAATAAGGAAACTATAACCCACCACCGCCTTTCAGAAGCCAAAAAAGAGCTCATTGAAGCCGAAGCCTACGGCTTGTTGGAGTTTGTGGAAACCCATTACACGCTTGACGACGTAGCGGGACATACTAAAGTGAAGGAGCATCTTCGGCATGCTGTGCAAGCCTTGAAAAATGGTCGGCGCGATGTACTTCCAATGGGATACCTCGTATGCGGCCCTGTAGGAACGGGTAAAACATTTTTAGTGAATTGTTTTGCGAGTGAGGTGGGGATCCCCATGGTGAAGCTCAAAAACTTTCGGAGTCAATGGCAGGGGGTAACCGAAGGTAATCTGGAAAAAATACTGGGATTGCTTAAAGCTATGGCGCCCGTAGCCGTAATGATTGATGAGGCTGATGCGTATCTGGGAGACCGTGATGCAAGTGGAGACAGCGGAGTATCCAGCCGGGTTTTTTCTCAAATTGCTACCTTTATGAGCGATACGCGTAACAGAGGACGCATACTTTGGTTCCTGATGACGGCCCGACCTGATTTGATGCCGGTAGATCTCAAGAGACAAGGTAGGGCAGAGGAGCACTTGGCACTATTTCCGCCCCACACCAAAGAGGAACGTGTGGAACTGTTCAAAGTTATGAAGAACAAAACGGGACTGGAACTTACCGAAGAATATGTACCGAAAACTATTGAGCAGGGGCTTAAGTCTTTCTCGGGTGCAGATATGGAAGCAGCGCTTACCCGGGCTAAATTTCGAGCCGCCGCTCAGGGAATGGGGAAAGTAACCCCTGAAATACTGGATATTGCTCTAAACGATTTTCTTCCGCCTACCTATCCGGAGGAAATAGAACTACAGACCCTTAGCGCGGTTATTGAGTGCACCTCTAAAGAGTTACTCCCCGAACGCTATCAGGAAATGGATCGTGGTGATATTCTTGAAAAAATCGAGGATTTAAAACTGAGAATCGGCTAAAAAGTATAGGTATTTACCTCTAAAAGCCCGTCAGAATTAAATCTGACGGGCTTTTTTTGTTTCCTAAGCTTTTTTTAATAGTTGTTAACTAAAATATTCAACCAAATAGTTGAAATTTATAGTTAGATGATTTAGATTACCTTCAGAATGTTAAACCAAAGATTCTATTATGAGCGAAAATAAATCAGGAACAGAGGAACAAATTTTTGAAGCGGCCAGCCGGGTTTTCCAGCGAAAAGGATATGCTGGCGCCCGGATGCAGGAGATTGCTGATGAGGCAGACATTAATAAATCGATGCTCCATTATTATTACCGCAATAAAGACAAGCTTTTCCAGAAAGTTTACCAAAGGGAAGTGAGTCGCTTTTTCCCGGTAATATTCAAGGTGCTCAGCTCCAAAGATCCACTTGATGAAAAATTAGAACGACTTATTGATACTTATTACGGCTTCCTGAATGATAATCCCAAGATGGCCCAATTCATCATTTATGAGATGAATCAAAATCCCGATCGGTTTCGGAGCTTTATCAAAGAAAAGGGTATTCATCCACCGGCTGAATTTACGCGGCAAATCAAAGAGGCGATCAATGAAGAGCGAATGGATGCCGTAGATCCTACGCAATTATTGATAAGTATTGTAGGTATTATCCTCTTTCCCTATATCGCCAGAACGATGGTTGAGGTGTTTTTTGAATACGATGAAAAGCAGTTTTTGAAATTTCTCAAAGAGAGAAAGCCCTTTTTGGTGGATTTTATTCTGAGTGGAATTAATTATACAAGACCATGACTTTTTTAACGATTGCCATTTTTTTTGTTTTATCATTTTTTGGATCAGTACAACCAGATTCGATAAGTCTGGACTACTGCTATCAGCAGGCATATGAACATTATCCCACCGCTAAGAATGTTGAACTCCAGAAGAAGATTACGGAGCTCAATGTCCATATCGCAAACACCGGTTACTTCCCGGATATCACGATAAATGGACAAGCCACTTACCAGTCGGAAGTGACTGAGATAGGATTGTCCGGTGGGGGAGGTCTGCCGAGCATCAGTAAAGATCAATACGAGGGGTCGGTTGATGTAACCCAGACGATTTTTAACGGCGGAGCGGTGGAAATCCAAAAGGAGCTGGAGAGAGCCAAAGGAGAGCAACAAATGCACGCTACGGAAGTGAACTTGCAACAAATACGCTCCCAGATCGACCAGGTCTATTTCGGTATTCTGCTTTCTCAGCAACAAGCGAAAACCATTAATTTGTTGATTGAAAACCTGGAAGAACAGTTATCTGCTGTACGCTCACAGGTAGAAAATGGAGTACTTCTTCCCAGCCAGCAACATATTCTTAAAGCAGAACTAATCAGCGCGCGCCAGGATTCCATAGATAATCATTCAAATATAAAGGCCGGATACGAGGTCTTAAGTGAGATTATCGGAGAGGAAATTATTCCTAAAGCAAAGTTGGTGCTACCGAAAGAGCAGCCTGGCTACCAATCCCTTCATCCCCAGCGTGCAGAGTTAAATTTATTTGAAAGCAGGCGACAGACACTTGAACAGCAGAGAAAATTAGTTCGAACCAAACAAATGCCATCACTTGCCGCATTTGGAACGGCGGCATATGGACGTCCCGGACTCAATTTCCTGAATGATGACTTCCACGATTACTATATAGCTGGCGTGAAGGTACGATGGAACGTGTGGGATTTTTTTAATGCCGATCGGGAGCAGCAGATTTTAAAGATCGAACAGCAAAAGATAGATCATGAGCAGCGTGCATTTCAGCGTCAGCTCAATGCTTCGCTTGATCGTATTAGCGAGCATATTGGATCCATAAAGGAAAATATGAAGCGGGACCGGGAGATTATTGAACTTCGCCAACAAGTGGTGAAGGAAAGTGCCAGTCAGCTTAAAAACGGGGTGATTACAGCTACGGAGTATGTTATGGAGCTGACCCGTGCAAATCAGGCGCGCCTTTCACTTTATATCAACAGGGTGCGTTTGTCGCAGGCAAAGGTAGAATATTTGACAACATTGGGAATACCTGCTGATGGTATTCGATAAGGTTGAAGGTAAAGCTTATTTGTGATATGCGATAACGAACAACAGGTTATAAAAATAAAAGGTGCAACGTGCCCCGCTTTTGGCAAAGTAAGAAGCACGCGCACCTTCAATCATTAATCGGGTTCATCGGCCAAAAGGCAGATGTCCCAGCATTCCAAATTACGGAGGTTTATTATGCAAATCAATCAGTTAAAATATCTTGGACTTTTTACTGCTACTCTTTTAGCAACACTGCTTTTTGTCAGTTCAACAGTCAATGCACAGAGGATTAAGAGCGCGCCATTAAGCTGGGGATTAAAGGGAGGAGTTAACTTGGCTACTCTCTATGGTGATGATGTTAATGATACCGAGATTGCAACGGGATTCAATGGGGGCTTATTCTTTAGCTATGCATTTAGTCCTCGTCTGTCCCTCCAGCCCGAGATGCTTTTTAGCATGAAGGGAGCAGAATTAGATAATAGTGTTTCAGGGCAAGAGACTACTACTGATTATGAGTTAGGTTATCTGGAAGTACCAGTATTATTCAAATATCATCTGGTAACTGGTAATACTTTGCATCCAAATATTCTTGTCGGCCCTGCAATTGGATTTAAACTATATGGTAATGCAAACGATCGCGACATCGATGATGAAATACAGGATGCAGAATTTGGACTGACGTTTGGTGGGGGGCTTGATGCAGAGGTAGCTTCATCTCCAACTGATTTTATCCAAACTGTAGGATTAGATCTGCGTTATACATTGGGGCTTACCGATGTGTTTGATATAGCTGGAGATCCGGAGGCAAAAAACAGGGTATTCACTATTGCACTGGCCGTAGGTTTTTAGGTCAATAAATTTACTAACCTGTCTGATGGCGGATAGCGCTGTCAAGCAGACTCTTATAAAAAGATACAAAATCAGGTTACCATGTTTTTGATCAACTTACGACAGGATGGAGTCAAAGGAAATACTTTTTCCCGGTTTGAGCAGATATCTTACTTAGACGAAGATATGAAACTGCACTCGATGACGGACGATGATTTAATGCAGCAGGTAGCACAAAAAAATATTTTAGTGCTTATCCATGGTTTCAATAATACTACCCATCATATTCAGTCAGTCTTTAAAAAGATAGAACAACAATATCGCATATTTTTTAACTCGGAATACGATGCTATTATCGGATATGTATGGCCAGGGGGAGAATCAGAGTTTAATTACTTTAAGTCCAAACGAAATGCCCGTAGGGCCGGTCGGCAATTGCGCCATTGGATTAATCGATTCAGTAAAGCAAAATGTACTATCGATGTAATTGGTCATAGTATGGCAACTATTGTGGGATACCATGCCTTGAAGACTAACAAAAAGATGAGAATCCGGAATGTGTTTTCGTTCGGAGCTGCAGTATCTCAAAATATTTTTCTAAAAGAGAGTACAGAGCAAATAATACAGAAAATGGATAGCCTTTATTTGTTCCATACGGAAAATGATGACATTCTTAAATACTGGTTTCGCTTGGTAGAATGGCAGGATGCGGTGGGCTATTCCGGATTACAGAACCAAACCGAAGTAGTCTCGCATTTGGAGAAACTTACCATCGTTGATTGCAGCGAGGTAATCTCAAATCATACCGAATACTGGAATTCCAGAGTTGTTTTTGAATTTATTGGAAAGACTCTTTCGGGAAAACAATACCCCAGAAAATACAAGCTTTTGCCGGGGTTCCACACGGTATTCGATAAGGTTTTCGGTGATTCTAAAAAACGATTGTCCACAGCATGAAGGGAAGAAGTCAGGAATTAAAATCTGAGTTATAACAATAAAAACATGTTACATATAAATAGATTATCACAGGTTACAATAGTAAGGCACGTAGTCGGCAAGCTGCATTGGTTCTTTTATACAGTACCGCTGTTAGTTCTGCTTGCGGGCTGCGCTTCCGAAGAAAAATCGGATACTTACGGGCAATTTGAAGCGACAGAAACTTCCATTTCTTCTGAGGTGCCGGGCAAACTAATAAAGTACACCATTAACGAAGGGGATCGCCTTGACCAGAATACGCAGGTTGGCCAGGTGGATACCACGCGCCTGTCACTGCAGAAGAAAGAATTAAGATCACAATTAGAATCAGTCCGTTCTAAAATTGAAAATATAGATGCGCAGGTTGCAGTCCAGCAAGAAGAATTAGCCCTGGCCCGGACCAACTTGAAGCGAACGGAAGCTCTGCACGAAGATGGCGCTGCTACCGAACAGCAGCTGGATGATACCCGAACCAAGGTACAGACTATGGAGAAAAGGATTCGAGCTCTCCAAACCGAAAAACAATCCATCCGGGCTGAAATGGAGACTATCCGAACGCGTATTGAACAGGTGGAGGATCAGATTGACGATGCCCTGATAATGAATCCGGTAAACGGAACGGTACTTACCTCTTTTGTGGAGACCTATGAAATGATCCGGCAAGGCCAGCCGCTTTATGAAATTGCCAATTTGGATACGTTGGAGCTTCGGGTTTATATCAGTGGAGCACAATTACCTTCTGTGAAGCTTGGACAGCGAGTTGAAGTATTAGTTGATAAAAACGCTGAGGAAAATCAGGCAATGGAGGGAAAAGTAAGCTGGATTGCATCTGAAGCAGAGTTTACTCCCAAAATGATCCAAACCAAGGAGGAACGGGTAACACAGGTATATGCCGTGAAAGTTCGAGTACCTAATCCCAATGGTATTTTAAAAATAGGGATGCCCGGAGAAGTGAATTTTGAATAGCATTATATTATGAAACCATTAGTCATTGAACATATCACAAAAAGTTATGGAAAGGTCCAGGCTCTGAAGGATGTTTCCTTCGAAGTAGAGAGGGGAGAACTTTTCGGCTTTATCGGTCCCGACGGAGCGGGAAAGACCTCTCTGTTTCGTATTCTGACGACGTTAATAAAACCCGATTCTGGTACGGCCACAGTTTTAGGAATGGATGTGATAGAAGACTATCGTTCCATTCGTCCCAAGCTTGGATACATGCCCGGACAGTTTGCGCTGTACCAGGATTTAAGCGTGCGGGAGAATATGAATTTCTTTGCCTCGGTCTTTGGTACCACACTGGAAGAAAATTACGATTTGGTAGCTCCGATTTATAGTCAGCTCGAAAAGTTTGAAGACCGATTGGCTGGTGCCCTATCCGGTGGAATGAAACAGAAGCTGGCGTTAAGTTGCGCGCTTATCCATAAGCCGGAGCTACTCGTGTTGGACGAACCCACAACGGGAGTGGATGCGGTATCACGACAGGAATTCTGGGAGATGCTCCAGCGGCTGAATGCTGAGGGTATTACCGTAATTGCTTCAACACCTTATATGGATGAAGCCGAGCAGTGCGATCGAGTCGCACTCATTGACGAAGGGAAAATTCTTCAGATTGACACCCCGGCGAAGGTCGTTCAATCATTTAATAAACCAATTTTGGCCGTCAAAGCCACCAGCATGTATTGGCTTATCAAAGAGCTTCGCAGCTACCAGTGGAGTCATTCCGTACAGCCATTCGGAGAGTACGTACACTACACCGACCAGAGGGAAGTACCAAATGCTGATGAACTGAAGGCCTACTTGTCGGATGCCGGTTTGTCCGGAATTAGCATAAAACCAACATCGCCCGATATTGAAGACAGTTTTATAGCACTCATGCAAAATAGAAACATCCATGAATAACACGATACCCGCGATTAAGACACAGAATCTGACCCGGAAGTTTGGCGACTTTTTTGCGGTGGATAATATCAGCTTTGAAGTAAGCAGGGGAGAAATATTTGGATTCTTGGGAGCCAATGGAGCAGGTAAAACTACGGCTATACGAATGCTTATTGGATTATTAACGCCGACATCCGGGGAAGCTACTGTTGCAGGTTATGATGTGTTTACCGAAGCTGAAGCTATCAAGAAAAGAATAGGATATATGAGCCAAAAATTTTCTCTTTATGCCGATCTGACCGTTTGGGAAAATATTCGGCTGTACGGAGGTATTTATGGACTACCGATGGAGATCGTAAAAGCAAAAGCAGATGATTTGCTGGAAACCCTTCAGCTCAGTGATGCACGCGATAAACGTATTGGCTCATTGCCATTGGGGTGGAAACAGAAGCTGGCGTTTTCAGTTGCGGTACTGCATGAACCGGATATTGTTTTTTTGGATGAACCGACGGGAGGCGTCGACCCAATTACCCGGCGCCAATTTTGGGAGCAGATATATGAAGTTACGGAAAAAGGAACCACCGTTTTTGTAACTACCCATTATATGGATGAAGCAGAATACTGTGACCGCGTTTCCATCATGGTTGACGGCGTTATAGAAGCGTTGGATACGCCCTCAGGATTAAAAGAGGAATTTAAAGCTGACGATATTGAAGAGGTCTTTATAGAGCTGGCCCGTGGCGCTGATCGCAGTGAACAGTGAACAGTTAGTCAGTAAACAGGTAACAGTAATACAAATTATTATGCATAATGTATCCTGTAAAATATGTAATTAACGATTTCAATAGTAAGATTTATCTGGACCGTTTTCCTTGCAAAAAAAAATATTGAAGCTATTGGCACATAATACGCTGACACACTGAACACTGTTAACTGATCACTAAAAAATGCAATCATTTAAAGCATTCATTACTAAAGAATTCAAGCAGATCTATCGCGACAGGCGGACACTGTTGGTGTTGTTTGGCATGCCAATCATACAGATGTTGTTGTTTGGCTTTGCCATCCGGAATGAAGTGGAGAATGCCCGGATCATGGTTCTGGATAACTCTCGTGATGAAGTAACCCGGGAGCTTGTCAATAAGATTGATGCTTCAAATTATTTTAGCGTCGCGGGTGAATTACAGGATATAAATAATATTGAGACCATTTTCCAGCAGGGAGAGATTGATGAAGTTATCGTTTTTGAGAATGATTTTGCCCGCAAGCTGGAGCGAGGAGGGCAGCCAGCCGTTCATATAATAACAGATGCTTCCAATCCAAACCTGGCACAGCTTATTCAACAGTATTCTTCCTCTATTATCCTTGATTTCCAGCAGCGCATGTCACCTGCGGGCACGGAAAAGAGAGGCATAAGAGTTCATGCCAATATGCTGTTTAATCCGCAGCTGGAAAGCGTCAATTTGTTTGTACCGGGACTTATTGCCGTTATTCTAATGCTTATATCAACATTAATGACTTCTATCTCAATTACTCGTGAGAAAGAGATGGGGAATATGGAGATTCTGCTGGTTTCTCCGCTGCATCCGTCCCAGGTTATTGTGGGCAAGGTATTGCCTTATCTCGTACTATCATTTATAAATGTACTGACGGTATTATTAATGGCCCAGTGGGTGTTTGATGTCCCTTTTCGGGGATCATACAGTCTGTTTTTGATTGAATCGCTGTTGTTCATTTTTACGGCTCTGGCGCTGGGTGTATTAATCTCTACGAAAGCCAATGATCAGCAGACCGCCATGATGGTTTCCCTGGCAGGGTTGTTGTTGCCGACTGTTCTTTTGTCGGGCTTTATATTTCCGATTGCAAGTATGCCCCAGGTATTGCAGTGGATAAGCAACCTGATTCCGGCGCGCTGGTTTCTGGTCATAGTGCGAAGCATAATGCTCAAAGATTCCAGCTTGCTGTTTCTTTGGAAAGAGACCCTGGTATTGCTTGTCATGACGCTTGGATTTATTACACTCAGTGTCAGGAGCTTCAAAGTGAGATTGGAATGAAGTTAAGGTTGAGTTCTGTGAATTCGAAGTACTTTATAGCGGAAGTCTTGAATGTATAACAAATAACAAAATTAATTTTTGGCCCGGAGATTAGAAATCCGCAGCCTGCTAACTGCTAACTGCTAACTGCTAACTGCTAACTGAGATGAGAACTATAAAATTTCTTTTACAAAAAGAGTTTCTGCAGATATTTCGTAATAAAAGTATGCTGCCTATCATCTTTCTCATGCCTATTATTCAGCTGGTAGTACTCTCTTTTGCAGCAACCTACGAGCTAAAAGAAGTGGATATGCATTTAGTGGATTTTGATCAGTCAGACGTATCCCGGCAGTTGGTAACTAAGTTGCAGGCCTCGGGTTATTTTAATTTGAAAAGTCATTCTCAAGATATTGATCATGGAATTCGGGAGATCCAAAAAAATGAAGTGCAGCTGGCACTTGTAATCCCACCTCACTTTAAAAAAGATCTAAAGTCTGGTAAAAGTAGTTCCATCCAAATGAATATAGATGCCGTAGACGGTGCTACAGCCGGACTCATCCAGGGATATGGTCGGTCCATTATTCAGGATTTTAATGCAGAAATTCAGCCAGACATTACGGACATACAGCCTTCCGGTTTAGCATCTCAGGGCATTGAGATTATTCCGGCCAGCTGGTACAATCCCAACCTCGATTATATCAAATACATGGTTCCCGGAATCCTGGTCGTGCTTGTATCGATGATTGGGATGTTTCTGTCTGGAATGAATATCGTGCGTGAACGGGAAATCGGCACCATCGAACAGCTAAACGTGACGCCGATTAAACGATACCAGTTTATTACGGGGAAGCTGTTGCCGTTCTGGATCATTGCCCTTTTTGAGCTTGGAATAGGACTTTTTATCGCTTATTACGGCTTTAACATCCCCTTTGTCGGCAGTGTATTATTGCTTTTTGGTATTGCGGCTATATTTATGTTGGTGGTACAGGGCATTGGCTTATTTATCTCAACAATAACTGATACCCAGCAGCAGGCGATGTTTATTGCCTGGTTTTTAATGGTCGTTTTTATTCTGATGGGAGGTTTGTTTACGCCCATTGAAAGTATGCCGGTATGGGCGCAGGAGTTATCAATGTTCAATCCGGTAGCACACTTCATTAAAATTATGCGGATGGTATTATTGAAAGGAGCCGGTTGGACGGAAGTCCAGCATCTGACGGGTTTACTCACTCTGATGGCTGTAATCATTCTTCCAGCGGCTATCTTCCGGTATCAAAAATCAACGGCATAACTGACCTCTATGCTGGACGTTCAGTTAGCTCATTTCCATAGAAGCTGGCCACCGAAGATGGAATTTACTCAAGTCTGTGATAGAATATCGGAATATTGCTAATTTTTATTTTTATAAACGCTATTATTCTGATATTCTATCGCTGTACTTGAAGTGAACAGAGAAGCATAGTTATGTCAGATAAATTAGATCAAATACGAAAGCAACTTGACGAAACGGATAAAAAAATTATTGACGCACTGGCTAAACGTCAGCAGTTGGTAAGAGAAGTTTCGTCTTTTAAGATAGATGAACAAAAAAATATACGCGACTTCCAGCGTGAGGAGAAGCTCCTCAATAAAATAACCAAGTTGGCCCGGGAAGCGGGACTCGATCGCTATTTTGCGGAACAGCTGTTTAAGGATATTATCGATCATTCCGTCCGTTTCCAGACACATACACTGGTTGATTATCAGAATGTTAAAAATGATGCCAAACATGTTCGAGTAGCCTACCAGGGAACAGAAGGGGCTTATAGTGATTTGGCTGCCACACGTCACTTTGAAGAGCGTTATACAGAAGTCCACTCTGTTGGATATGATACGTTCCGTCAGGCTGCCAAAGCCGTGGAAGAGGGGAAGGTGGATTATGCGATTCTTCCAATAGAAAATACCACCGCCGGTTCTATCAGCGATACCTATGATATTCTGGGAGACGGGAACCTGCACATTGTAGGGGAGGAAGCCCTTCGAATTATCCACTGTCTGTTGGCTATCGAAGAGGTATCCACAGATAAAATCCGGCGTATCTTGTCGCATCCACAAGCGATTGCCCAGTGCAGCAACTTTCTGGCTAAACAGCATCGCTGTAAAGTGGAATCTTATATTGATACGGCGATGGCTGCGAAGAAAGTATTGGAAGACGGAGACTTATCACAGGCGGCTATTGCAGGTGCCCATGCGGCCGAAATTTATGATCTCAAAATTCTGGAACGCGACTTAGCCAATCAGCCTGAAAACTTTACCCGTTTTGTGGTAGTCAGTACCGATCCTGTGGAAGTCGATCAGCAGATTCCGTGTAAAACCTCATTGTTGATGGTAACTTCTCACGATAAAGGTGCGCTGATACGCTGTCTGAACGTAATTGATGAGCACGATATACGCATGACAAAGCTGGAATCACGTCCCAAGCCCAACGAGCCCTGGAAGTACCAGTTTTACCTGGATATTGAGGGCAACATTGCCAATCCCGATACGCGGCTTGCCCTTGAAGAGCTGGAGCAGAAAGCCAGCTCACTGAAGATACTCGGTTCCTATCCTGCACAGGTAGGCAATGGGGATTAGTATTAAGTTACTTGTCTGGCGAACAAAAGATTGATATAAGCAATGCAATAGCAGGGTTAGGGAATCTATAACTAGCGCGGGAATTTATTCCCGCGGGTAATGTTTAACGTTTATCCGGATCGGTCGGGGCATTATCCGGCAAAGGTTCTCCGAAAACAGGGGTCCCCTCCTCTGACCATTGAAGTTCCTGCACGCGCGTATGCCGGTTAGGGTCATCAAGCGGATCGCCCTCAATCTTCTTATAGCTTCTGGCATGATATATAAATAGATCTGTTTTTCCATCCGGAGTTGTGGTAAAGCTATTATGTCCCGGGCCATAAATCCCATTCTCCTCCGATGTTTCGAAAACTGGCTCGGCAGACTTTTCCCAGCTGTCTGGGTCCAGCAAGTCGGCATCTGCATTCGCGGTAAGGAGACCCACCGAATAATTATGATCTGTGCCGCTGGCTGAGTAGGTCATAAAGATCTTATCATTCTTTTTGATGACTGCTGCTCCTTCATTTACCTCAAAAAGTTGTTTTTCCCATTCATATTCGGGACGGGTAAGTTCAACCTGCGGCTGTACGATACTCCATGGGGTGTCCATTTCTGCGATATAAAGGGCGGTATTGCCATCCATTTCCGGTGGATGCTGCGCCCAAACCATATAGCGTGTACCTCGATGTTCGAAGGTCGTAGCATCTAGCGAGAAGGTTTCCCACTTTGTTTTTGTTTGTCCTTTTTCAACCCATTCGCCCGTCAGGGGGTTTTCGGAATCGTTTTCCAGCACATACATACGGATTGCCCAAATATCCTCAGAACCACCCGCCGCGAAATACATATACCATTTGCCATTAATATAGTGGAGTTCCGGAGCCCAGATGTGGGAACCCATGGGGCCCTCATCATGCTTGCGCCAGATGACTTTGGGTTCGGCCTCTTTAAGTCCCTCTATCGTTTTGGACCGGCGAACTTCCAGCCGGTCGAATTCCGGAACAGAAGCCGTTAAATAATAGTAGCCATCGGTATGGCGATAAATCCATGGATCGGCCCGATGGAGAATAAGCGGATTGGTATAGGGCGCTTCTGAGACAGAAGATGATTGCGCTTGGACTGTATCAGAAGCAGTAAAACCAGTCTGAAGAAATAAAATAACAACAAGCAAAAAAGGAAGACGGTATAGTAAATATTTCATGATAAAATCATTTATAGTGGTTATCAGTAAAAAACAGACAATTAAATTATAATTGTTTTAAACACACTTAACAAGTCGTTGCACAGTAATGAGGTAATCAGTTTTTGAAGAATAGAATAAAAAAATGCGATCTTTTGTGAATTGAAGGAGCAGGTTTATACATTAATGGAGTAGCTCCAACAAAGTGAATATTTGCAATGGGTAATGAATTAGCCGAAGAAACAACTTTACAAGAACAGGTTGACGAGCAGAAATCTGGCGTTCAACAGAAGTACGGTACCTTTGGCGGGGTGTTTGTGCCTACGCTCCTTACTATACTGGGCGTTATCCTTTTCCTTCGACAGGGCTGGGTGATTGGGAATGCCGGACTGCTGGGTGGGTGGCTCATAATTACCCTTGCTTTTGTCATTGTCACCTTTACGGCCCTTTCGATGTCATGTATTACTACAAATATTCGCATCAAGGCGGGTGGCGCATATTCCATTATTTCGCAGTCACTGGGACTTGAGGTAGGAGGTAGCGTAGGCGTTCCCCTGTATCTTGCTCAGACTTTTGCTATTACAATGTATATTTTCGGATTCAGAGAGGGATGGCTCTATATCTTTCCTGGACATTATGCCATATTGGTCGATTTTGTAGTATTTGGAACTTTGTTCGGCATCGCATTTATGAGTGCCAAACTGGCTTTTAGAATACAGTATATTATTTTAGCGGTCATTGTTGGAGCTTTAATTTCCGTTGGGGGCACCATTTTTACGGGGGCAATGGAACATAGTATACAATGGTGGGGAGCGTTTCCCGGAGCCCCGGAGAATGGGTTTGAGGGCGTCAGTTTTTGGGTGGTATTCGCAGTGCTATTTCCCGCGGCTACCGGAATCATGGCGGGTGCTAATATGTCCGGGGAGCTAAAAAATCCTAAAAAGAGCATTCCCCTGGGAACCATCTCGGCTATAGTCATTAGTTATGTAATATATATGGCCTCGGGTTATTGGTTTGCAAGGGTAGCACCGGTGGATGAGCTGGTAAGCAACTATAACGTGATGATTGATTATGCTTTATGGGCGCCGGCCGTTTTAGGCGGACTATTAGGTGCGACCTTTTCATCGGCATTGGCTTCTATTGTGGGAGCACCCCGTATTTTACAGGCCCTCGGCGATCATCGGATTTTCCCAGGTGGAGAAATATTTTCAAAATTGTCGGAAAATGGTGAACCCCGGAATGCTATTCTCCTGACTGGAGGCATTGTGTTAGCAACCCTGCTGCTTCGCGATCTTAATACCATCGCTCCGCTCATTACGATGTTTTTTCTTATCACTTATATGATGATCAATCTGGTAGTATTCGTGGAGCAGTGGATGAACATGATTAGTTTTCGTCCCACTTTTACCATTCCCAAGTTTGTTCCATTTATAGGTACAGCCGGATGCCTTTTTACCATGTTTATCATTAATTCTACTTTCGGACTTGTTGCTCTGGGATTTGTAGTTCTAACCTATTTATATCTCACGAACAGAAAGTTAAAAGTGCCCTATGGGGATATGAGAAGTGGTCTTTTTGTATCCCTGGCCGAGTGGGCAGCAAAGCGCGTTTCCCTTCTGCCGGAAAATAATGAGCGTGCATGGAAAGCAAATCTACTTGTGCCTGTGCGCAGCGCAAGGGAGTTGCGCGGCAGTTTTAGTCTCATCAGAAATCTGGTATATCCCAAAGGATCGGTAAAATTAGTGGGACTGTCGGGTACAGGAGATGATAGTAAACTCAGAGATTCGCTGATGGACTTTGCTATGTCATTTAGCAGAGAAAACGTATACGCGAAGTGGAGCGTTATAGATTCTGATAATTTTAAGGAAGCCATATTAAACTCACTTCAAACATTACAAGGGACATTTTTCAGGCCTAATATCCTCTTTCTGAGGTTACCGAACCATAAAAGATATGATGAAGAAATTCATTCTATCATCAACCAGGCAAGGTTAAATAATATGGGAATCCAGCTTTATGTAGAGGATACGATAGCACAGCTTGGCAGAAGTTCATCGGTAAATGTATGGATGCGCGAAAGGAGCCCTGACTGGGATTTGAGTATGGAGCTTGGAAATATAGACTTAGCTTTACTTACCGCCTATAAATTAAAAATGAACTGGAATGCCACCATGAGAATGATAACGGTTGTGGATGAATCGCAGGTAGAACAGGCCTATAACTATCTCGAAAACCTATTGGATGTTGCACGCCTCCCGGATGTTCAGCCTCATGTAGAGATTGGCACTTTTAAAGAAGCTATCCAAAATGCTCCACAGGCAGATGTGGATTTGATGGGATTACCCCAGGATCCCGACTTGGACGAACTCCGGTTATTCGTAGAGCGTACCCAATCGGCCTGTGTTTTTGTGGCCGATTCTGGCAATGAAAACATTCTGGCCTGACAGCCTGATCCTATCAAAATGAAGACTCTCAATCGCCCCAGAACCTCATTTTGCAGTTAATAAGTTCTCCTTTAGCTTTTTTAAAACTTTTCGCCTATCTGGTTGCTATTTGGGGCTGAATATTTCCATGGAACGCATAGAAGTTGACTTCCATTAAAAAAGAAAGACAATAAATATTCTACTTTTTACATAAGGCAATCATGTTATTATGATTTTCAATAAGAAAGTTTATTGGATATTATTTTGTTTGCTCATTATTCCCCAAATTATTAGCGCTCAATATTTCGGCAGAAACCAAGTTCAATACGAGGATTTTGATTTTGAAGTCCTCCATACGCCTAATTTTGATCTTTATCATTATCCTGCAGAAGACGAAGCGGTACAGAATCTTGGAAAACTTTCGGAGCGCTGGTATGAGCGCCATGCAACAGTGTTTAACTTTACCTTTTCGAAGCGTAACCCACTCATTATTTATGCCAATCATGCCGATTTTCAGCAAAACAATATTGTACCCAATGTAAGTGTGGGAACCGGTGGTGTCACCGAGGGACTAAGAAACCGGGTAGTGATGCCATTTGCTGAATCCAACAGTAGTACCAATCACGTATTGGGCCATGAGCTGGTGCATGCTTTTCAGTATCGTATAGCCAAAGGCAGTAATTTCGGCGGCATACAGGCAACCTCTGATATACCCCTGTGGTTTATAGAGGGAATGGCCGAATACCTGTCCATCGGCCCAAATGATACGCAAACAGCCATGTGGATGCGCGATGCTGTACTACACGACAATCTGCCCACGATTAGTGAGCTTTCCAATAGTAGAGAATATTTCCCCTACCGATACGGGCATGCGATGTGGAGTTATATGACAGGAACCTGGGGAGACCAGATAATAAAGCCCCTGTACGAGTCCGTAGCTAAAAAAGGTATCAAGAAAGGGTTGGAGGATACCCTTAATATTTCCACTGATACCCTTTCGGGAATGTGGCACAAAGCGATGAGATCCACTTACGAAAGCGAAGTGAAACGGCTAACCCCACCCGATGAGGTTGGTGAGCCGGTGTTTTCGGATGATTCAGATCGAATGAGAAGTGCTCCGTCTTTGAGCCCTGATGGAGAATATGTAGTATACATCTCCGATGAAAGCCTTTTTTCCCTGGAATGGTACCTTGCTGATGCTCAAACGGGTGAAGTGATCCGAAAGCTGACCAGCACTATCACTGATCCTCATCTTAATGCTCTGCGTTTCATCGAATCTTCAGGCAGCTGGTCGCCGGACAGTGAACGGTTTGCGGCCGTAGTCTTTGCGAAAGGAGACAACCAGATTATTCTTATTGATCCCGATAACGGGGATATCACACGGAGGCTTCATTTTGACGAAGTGGATGCAATAACGAATCCAGCTTGGTCTCCGGATGGAAATAAGATTGCTTTCTCAGGATCTACTGATGGCTATAGTGACTTGTGGATGTATGATATGGAAAAAGATTCGCTGCAGCAGATAACCAAAGACCGCCATTCCGATTTGCAGCCCACCTGGTCCCCGGACGGCGAAACGCTTGCTTTTATATCCGACCGCGGTCCTGATACTGATCTTGATGATCTGGTATATGGAGAGATGGTGATTACCCTGAGGGACATGGAAACGGGCGAACATACCGTTCTTCCCGCCTTTGATGATGCCAAGCACATTAACCCGCAATTCGGTCCCGATGGGAATTCCCTGTATTTTATTTCCGACCACGAGGGGGTCAATAACGTGTATCGTTATGACATGCAGACAATGGATCGCTACCAGGTTACGGATGTCAGTACGGGGGTAAGCGGAATCAGTAAATATTCCCCTGCGCTCAGTGTAGCCAGCAATGAGGGCACCATGATCCTTACAACCTTTAAAGATTCACAGTATCTCTTTCGCCGGCTTTCGCCCGGTGAAAGCTCAGGAGAGCGAGTTGAAGAGGATGCTCCCCTGGTTAACTCTTTACAATTACCACCAGATGCTAGGAGCGGCCAACAAGTCGTTTCTTCATTGTTATCTGATCCGGAAACCGATCTTCCTTCGGATACTTCCTTCTCCCAGTCAGATTATCAGCCCCGCCTGGCACTCGATTACATTGGCGGCGGAGGCGGTATTGGCGTTTCCAATCAGCTGGGAGTGGGAGCTGGTGGAGGTATTGACCTGCAATTCAGCGACATGCTGAATCAGCACCAGCTGATGACCACACTGCGATTACAGGGTACCTTTAAAGACCTGGGCGGACAGGTAGCTTATCTGAACAGGGACAATCGTATTATCTGGGGCGGATCTGTTTCTCATATTCCATATAGAACCAGCCGCGGCTTCTATTCTCAGGATACCACCACGGTCGATGATACGGAAGTGGTAGCTCCCACCCTGAATCGCATTAACCAGCGCACTTTTCAGGATCGTATTTCGGCCCTTGGCATGTATCCTATTTCTACCACACAGCGGCTCGAAGCCAGTGTCGGATATACGCATATATGGTACGATATGGAGCTACAAAAAACCTTTTTTGACCAGCTGGGAACGCCTTTTGATCGTGAAACGGAAGATCTCTCCACCCCATCACCGCTAAATATGGTGAATGCTTCACTGGCGTATGTGCAAGACTCTTCCGTTCCGGCGCTTACGGGTCCGGTAGCCGGACAGCGCATGCGGCTGGAGGTTTCTCCTACGACGGGCTCTCTGGATTATATATCAGCGCTGGCAGACTATCGCCGTTACTTCTTTTTTCGTCCGGTGACATTAGCTTTTCGCGCCATGCACAGTGGCCGATACGGGCAAGATGCAGAGGACGATCGGTTAAGTCCCAATTTTGTTGGGTATGAAAGCCTGATCCGCGGATATAATTTTACTTCTTTTGAACCCAGAGAATGCACTCAGTCAGCCGAAGGCAACTGTATGGAATTAAATCGTCTTTCGGGCAGCAAAATGGCGATCTCCAATGTGGAACTAAGGCTGCCGGTACTCGGGCCGGATGAATTTGCGCTCTTTGATTCCCGTACCATACCCACCACGCTCACCGCATTCTTTGACGGAGGCGTGAGCTGGACCAAAGACGATCCTCCGGTACTGAAATGGGACAGGCACTCTGCCGAACGGGTTCCCGTCTTTAGTGCCGGGGCCAGCGTGCGCGTAAATATACTGGGATATCTGATTACCGAACTGTACTATGCCGTTCCTTTTCAGCGTCCCGAAAAGGGGGGCTATATAGGATTTCAAATATCCCCCGGCTGGTAATGTGCCGGTTAGGGCACCATTAGTCGCGCATCAGCTTTTTGTACTGTACCCGTTCCGGATGATACCTGGAGCCGAGGCGTTGTTCGCGATTTTCTTCGTACTCCGAATAGTTTCCATGGAACCAGTACACCTGGCTGTTGCCTTCAAAAGCCAGCATATGTGTGGCTATACGATCCAGGAACCAACGGTCGTGGGAGATAACGACGGCACACCCCGCAAAATCCAGCAGGGCCTCTTCCAGGGCCCGAAGGGTATGAACATCCAGATCGTTGGTAGGCTCGTCGAGCAGCAGTACATTCGCCTCCTGCTTCAGCATCTTGGCCAGGTGTACCCGGTTGCGTTCTCCACCCGAAATTTCGCTGCACCGCTTCTGCTGATCCGTTCCGCTGAAGTTAAAACGGGCCGTATACGCTCGCGAATTTATCTCGCGGTTGCCCAGCCTGACGACCTCCTTGCCATCCGATATTTCCTCCCAAATGGTCTTGTCAGGATCCAGTGGACGTTTCTGGTTGACATATCCGAGCTCCACACTTTCGCCGATTTCAATAGTACCGCTGTCGGGTTCCTCTTCTCCGGTGATCATTTTAAAGAGCGTTGATTTTCCGGCGCCATTGGGACCGATAACCCCTACAATGCCACCCGGGGGAAGACTGAAATTCATTTCCTCAATAAGCAGCCGGTCGTCGTAGCCTTTGGAAACATTATGAGCTTCAATCACCTTATCACCGAGACGCGGTCCGGCCGGAATGAAGATCTCCATATCCTCGCGCTGTTTTTTGCGCTCTTCCGACAGCAATTCTTCATACTGATTGATACGCGCTTTACTTTTCGACCGCTTGCCTTTTGGGTTTTGCTGAATCCACTCGAGCTCTTTCTGCAGGGTTTTCTGTCGCTTGGATTCCTGCTTTTCTTCCTGTTCAAGACGCTTCTTCTTCTGTTGCAGCCATGAGCTGTAGTTACCTTCAAAGGGGATGCCCTCACCGCGATCCAGTTCCAGTATCCATCCCGCTACGTTATCCAGAAAATAGCGATCGTGGGTAACGGCGATAACAGTCCCTTCATAGCGTGCCAGGTGCTGCTCCAGCCAGGCCACCGATTCGGCATCCAGGTGGTTAGTTGGTTCATCAAGGAGCAGGACATCCGGTTTTTTCAATAAGATGCGGCAGAGCGCCACCCGGCGGGCCTCGCCACCGGAGAGGACTTCAACCGAAGTATCACCCGGCGGGGTGCGCAGTGCATCCATCGCCTGCTCGAGTTTACTGTCGAGCTCCCAGGCCCCAAGCTGCTCGATCTTTTCCTGTAGTTTCTCTTGTTTTGCAATCAGCTTCTCAAAGTCTGCATCGGGATCTCCGAAGGCGGCATTTACTTCCTCATATTCAGCCAGCAGGTCGATTTGATCTTGTACGCCTTCCTGCACGATCTCCTTGACGGTCTTATCGGGATCCAGTTTGGGCTCCTGGGGCAGCATCTCGAAAGTAATCCCTTTATTGCGCGATATTTCGCCCAGGTATTCCTCGTCATTACCGGCGATAATATTCAGCAGTGTACTTTTGCCGGAGCCGTTGTTGCCGAGCACGCCGATCTTGGCACCATAAAAGAAGGAAAGGTAGATGTCTTTAAGTACATAATTGTTGGGTTTATAAACCTTGCTGACCCCAACCATCGAAAAAATAACTTTTTGATCACTCACTGCGTTTTAATTAAGAATGAAAAATTAGGAATGAATATGAACCTTGATTGGAATATATCAACTCTTGGCTCAGAATGTATATAAATCTTTCTTTTATATGGTTGAAATAATAAGCCAAAAAATCATAAGTATTATTTTTGCTCCGTAGAACGGTACGAGCTAAAACTATTTAAAAAATGTCCCCACTTCCTAATTTTTAATTCTTTTCTCCGATCTTACAAATTTTGCTGAGTAGAGTGAGTGCAGGCGGGGTTGGTTTTGTCGCTTTCAATAAAAGAGTAGAAATATCTCGGCCGTTAAAATTCAGGCATCCGGGTAGGTGGAGTGGAAAACGGCCTTCATTTAGTAAGCGACCTATCACTAGCGCGGGAATTAATTCCCGCGCTATGTATGAATTCTACCTTTCCGGCCTTATAAATTTTGCTGAACAGGGTGAGAGGAGGCACCCAAAAGGTAGCAACATTTTTCATCAATTAAAGGTCCCCATATACTTTCCCTGTCATAAAAGAGAGCACACAGAAAAGGAGAAGAGTATATACACTCAATCGAGAGACTACATTAGACTACATTTTTCGGGAGATCGTCGCATTCGCAAGAACAGGCACTCTCGCGATGACAGACGCTGGCTTCAATATAACGTATTCGACGATGGACCACGGACAACCAATACTTGAGATCTGTAATCTGAAATCTGCCATCCGCTAACCGCCAACCGTCAACCGTCTTTACCCTTTAGCCTGCAACAGCTAATTATCATCCCTGATTCTTACTGTTAATCCCTTCAGAAAATAGCGCAGGATCTGATCTCCGCATTCCCGGTAATTCTTATGTCCCTCTCTTCGAAACAGCGCACTCATCTCGGGCTTAGAAATAGAAAAGCCGCCCAGCTCCAGGATATCATGCATATCTTTTTCACGAAGCTTAAAGGCCACCCGCAGCTTTTTAAGCACCATATTATTGGTCACCGGCGTTTTGATAGGGCGGGGAGGGTGTTCTTTACTTTTACCCCGCTTGTAGTATATGAGGCCATCCAGAAAATGCGCCATCAATACATGGCTGCAATCCGGTCCTTTTTCATCCTCCGGGGCTTGTTGATTGATAAAAATATTAGCCACTTCACCGCGCCTGGGATTATATCCCCGGAGCTTTAGAATATGGGCAATTTCATGATCATTAATATCCAGCATGTGCCGGATGCTCTGTATGATATCATCGTTTCTCATGCGCGGGAATCAGGATGTGGGTTGGATTAAGTGAATACGATGGAAAGGTAAGGCTTTGTGGCGGCATTTCGAATTTTAACCTCTGGCAGCAGCTGCTCCACTACTGTTATTATGCAGATTTACGGCACCAGGATCACCTTGCCGATATTTTTTCGGTTCTCGATATAGCGGTGGGCTTCAGCAACTTCATCAAAGGAAAAGGTGGTATCCACATGAGGATTAATCCAACCCTCCTCTACGCCTTCGAGGATATCTTCTATCCAGGAAGAGGCTTTATCCTGTTCGTGCCAGAGGTGACCCAAGTTGACGCCGAATACGCCGCGATTACTATTTATAAGAGACAGCGGATGGAACAGGGGCATCCGTATAACGGTTTTCAGCATATCCCAATAAGCTTTAAGTCCGCCTTTGGGTCCTGTATGGGCAGACGATATCCCAAACATGCCAAGACGTCCGGTGGCCCTCAGCGCTTTATAACTGCGTTTCCACTCCTTGCCGCCCAGCGGATCAGTAATAAGATCCACCCCGCGTCCGCCTGTAAGGTCCATGATAACCTCAAACCAGTCGTTATTGCGATAGTCAATCGCGTGATGGAGTCCGCGTTTTTTTAGGAATTCGTGCTTGTGTTCGCTGGCAGTGCCGTAAGTAGTGGCGCCGATATGCTGGGCAATATCCAGTGCGGCAATGCCCACGCCACCGCCCACATTGTGTATGAGTATGGACTCACTTTCATGAAGGGAGCCCATTACATTGAGCAGTACCCAAGCAGTGATGTAATTGACAGGTACGGCAGCCGCTTCTGCGAAAGAAAGCCGGGATGGCTTCTCATAGATTTGCTGTTCCTTAACGCATACCTGCTCGGCCTGACCTTTGAACCGGCACATGGCTACGACTTCTTTACCTACCCAGGAATCGTCTACGGTACTACCTACAGAGGAAACTCTGCCTGCGACCTCATAGCCCATCACACAGGGTTTGTCGGGACCATCGGGATATTGCCCTTTACGGGCCAGGATATCCGCAAAATTAAGTCCCGAAGCCTCAACCTCGATAATCAGTTCATCGCTACCGGGATGCAGGTCGGGGGCTTCCTGTACTTCCAGAACATCATAATTACCGTTGGCGGTATTAACTATTTGGCGCATGGCGTTTTGAGTCTAAATTTATATTTAGGTCTGTTGCTGGATGTCTCTTATCATTTAAAAGATACATAGAATAGCTAAGATCTGTATCTCTTGTTCTGTTACTTTTTCCATTGATGAAAAGTAACAGAAATTCGTCTGCTGGGTTTTGTCCCTTTCAATAAAATCAGGAAATAACCTGGCCTTGAATTGTGTGCTGCGGACAAAGGATGCAGGTTGTAGATTTTGTACCTGTGCTACGAAGCCTTGGCGTAGTAGTACCGGTGATATTCCAATCATTTGGCTCAATAGCTAAAGGACCATCAAAATCTACGCATCCTGCCGGCTAAAGCGACCACACAATTCTCAGCCTTGATCTTATGAGCACCTTTTGCATCAAGGTAAAAGGTGCAAGTAAACGCTATTCAAAGATAAAACCCTACGCTAAGCGCCACTGGTTAATTCAAATTCCCAGCGAATCGTCGTTGAAAAAATGGAACAAGGGAAAAAGTATAAGAATATCACCTTACTAAAAGGAAAAACTTAACAATATTAATAGTGTCCCTTTTGGCTTGATCCAAAAGAGACGAAAAGATCAAGGACCATTTAACTCCTCAGGGTGGACAACATTCGGAAACGTTGATTTTAGCTTTAGACCACCCCTCGTCACACAGAAATGGTCCGGGACGGGCTCTGTCGCTTTCAATAGGATTATAAATCACCCGGCCCTCTGGAATGGCACAAACCTTTGAGATAGCCAGTTGGCCCCGTTGCGTTCACTCCATACAATAATCCAGCGGTTCATCCCGTATCATAAGTGTAAGTGAGTCAGAAGACAAACTGCTTCAAACGAAACGGTTATGCAAACCCCTGATAATATCAACAGTAAGCATTCACAAAACTTCTTCTCTGCGTGGTCGAACCCGCCGTTAGCCCTCCTTTTTATATTGCTGGTCTCCCTGTCATTCTCGAATATCGGATGCGATTCCCTTACCGGCTCCGATGCGCCCGACCAGACCTACGAATATCAGTTTGATGAAGAGCCCGGCGGCTGGTCCGCCTTATTCAGTAACTATAGTGTGGGACGCGAGGATGATTTTGAACTCGAAAGCGGCTATCGTTCGCTGCCCGCCCCATTGGATACCGGGCAGGAGGGATTCTATTTATCCGGCCAAAACCTCAGTGATGATCTGAATATGTTTTTAAAGCACCGCATCAGCGGACTGCAGCCGGAAACCACCTATGAGGTATCCCTTGACGTCTCGTTTGCTACCGCTGCTCCCTCGGGATGTGTGGGCGCCGGCGGACCGCCGGGTGAAGGCGTAACCGTGCATGTGGATGCTTCCGGAATGGAGCCCGGCCGCATCGTGGATGACAGCCGCGACCCGGGATTCTACCGCCTGAATCTCGCAGAAGAATATGAGGGAGAGGCACAGAGCTGGTACCAGGCCACCGAGATCGGCGACGTAGCCAATTCGCGGGAATGCGAGGAAGGATGGGGATATGAGATAAAAACGGTTACCGGCGGAACCCGAACTGCAAGGACTGATGCCGAGGGCAATCTTTGGCTGCTGGCCGGTACCCGGTCGGGATTTGAAGCTACGACTTCCCTTTACTATACCGAGGTGAAAGTGAATGTCTGGGAATAGCGAGCTGAATTCGCCCTATCTGCTGATATCCTAATATCTTTATGGCCTTGCTGGTAATTTCCAGTCTTAAGAATAGCGACAGAGGGCACTTCGATGCGGAAAACTTTGAGTTTGTTGGGTGGTGCCTGGTTAAAGGTTAAAAGTTAAAGGTTGCATGTTCATTTTAGCTTGCCCTTGTGGAATCCTCCGAAATTCGGAGGGTCACTACGTGACATTCCACGGGGCTTAATTCAATCTGTCTTTTCCTTTGATAGGAAATCCGGATGATCGATGATATGTAGGCATCACAAATTATAGTTTATCCCTTTCATCAGGTTCTTCATCCGGAACTTTGGATAATACCTGCTCAAATTTGTCTCGTGAACTTAATTCACCTCTTTCTTTTAAATACTCCACCGTCATTAAGGCAGATAGTTTTTCAGAAACCGCAGAATTAATTAGCTGATTCATAGATATGCCTTCCTTTTTAGCCAGCTCTTTTATCTTCTCGTGCATCGAGTCGGGTAATCGAATGCTTAAAGTGCTCATAGTTCTCCAATTTTAATTAAAAATTGTTTCGGTGTTATTGCTTCCACGCCAAATTGCTCAACACCTTTAAAGTCATCAAGGTTGTAGGTAATGATATACTCACAACCAGCTTCAACGGCTAATTCCAATATCATATCATCTTTGGGATCCTTCAAAAAGGGTCGCCAAAGAAAAAAGATATCCCGTTTATCAGCTACATTACACAGATAGTTTAACAGATCATCAATGTCTGTTTCTATCAAATGATCAAACTTTTTCCTTTTACTTACCGCTTCATATTCAAGCAATAACGGGACGGAAAGACTGATATCAAACTTTCCGGTTCCTATTAAGCTGATCAACTTAAATGAGGCTCCGCGGTTCGAACGTAGAGCCGAAATTAGCACATTGGTATCAATAACAACGTTAATCATCATGTGGTATTATATGTAATACCAAAATAATATCAAAAGTAAGATGTCAGTCTCTTTATTTATATGTCAATTATCAAGTTCAGATTATCTGATCTTTTTATGGACCCGCTGGTTATTCCCAGACTTAAGATCAGCGGCATAGGTCTCTACGATGCGGAGAAGGTTGAATTTGTGGGGGGGAGGTATTTGTGGGAGGCAAAAAACACATTGATGAGATTTGTATTCCTTTCATAAATAGCCCACCTTTGAGAGTAGAATTTCTGATAATTAATATACAAGAATGAATTCATTAATTGATCTGTGTACAAAGTCATATATATCAGATAGTTGGTCAGAGGAATCAGAAACAGCATTCGAGGAACTTTTCGGGTCGGGTGATGGACGTTACTCTTTAAGAGCGCAAAAAGATATTCAATTTCGTACCCCAGCTGCATCAGTTCCTTTTTCTGCTATAATCCATGAGTCAAATCCCACAAGTGGAGGATACAGTGGGATGAGTTTTGTGATTTTTCCTGTTGAGGACGGCCCCGCTATGATCGCCATGGGAGTTGGTACACAGGGATTAAGCCCCGATGAAAATATTATCGGAAAGCCCGGACATTCACGAAAAATGAATGCTATTGTCCGCTGGTTAAATGAGCAGTATTCTGGAAATGAACCCATTGCTTGGGCTAAAAAAGATGCAGTACGTACCGATATTACTGTTCCTCAAAATGTGATTAATGCCCACCCCAAGTATAAAAGTGTATTTGATCGTTATGGTAAAGAGATTTATGGCTTTTGCATCGCCAAGGAAGAGGTGGCTGATAAAGCACTAAAAGCCTTTTTAGATTTTAATTTTGAAGAGCGTGGTTATACCCCTCTTAGTGCTTCTGAAGATGAGTTTAAGGAGATTAAAAGTAGCTATTTTTCTTACCTAATGCCGACGGTAACACAACAGAAAATTGGTAATCTACTGGAACAGCGGAAATATGTAGTACTTCAAGGTCCGCCGGGTACAGGTAAAACACGACTAGCGAATAAATTATTGGAAGAGGATTATGGTAGTCAGGGAATGACGATCCAGTTTCATCCCAATATAACTTATGAAAATTTTATCGGTGGACTTTTTCCCACATCTACAGGAACTGAGTTAGGATTGAATTTTAGTGTCAGCCGTGGTCATCTGTTAGATGCCGTTGAACAAGCTTACCAAACAGAAGATGATGTTCTATTAGTTATTGATGAGATTAACCGCGCAGATTTGGCGAAAGTACTGGGTGAAGCTATCTATGGATTGGAGCCATATGAGGATCGCACTATTCAATTGCCTTACGATTTTGGAGGAGAAATTGGTCAGGAGTTAACCTTTCCTGAAAACTTGCATATTCTTGGTACGATGAACACGGCAGATCGTAGTATCGCCATTTTGGATGTAGCCATTCGTCGTCGATTTGCATTCCTAAATATGTGGCCACAGGTAGAGGTTGTAGAAGAAAAAGGAAATGAGTTGACGAAGGAAGCCTATCAGAAACTGTTATCGATTTTTATCAACTATGCTTCCGAGGATTCTTTCGATCTTATGCCAGGACACTCCTACTTCATCGCTCACGAAGATGTTGACGCCGCCGATCAAATGCAGACGAACTTGATTCCCCTATTGAAAGAATATTTAGCGCAAGGATATGTAGCTAATTTTGCGGATGCCATCCATGCCTATATTCAGGAGATTGAACAACTTTAAGGATTAACTGTCATGGCTAAAAAGCAAACAGCCGACGAGTGGGCCAAGGGTTTGCAGGCTAACCACTCGGATGTCTTAGAGCTGCACGATAATCAGACGGCTTATTTGAGTACTGAATTTTTATCGAAACATGTAGATGCTCGGAATGAAGACAAGATCACGGCAAAGTTGGGGCAACAGTTTTTAAATCTCAATAGGAATACTCTAAATAAACTCGATCTGGTTCCCGAGATTTATTATTCCGGGGATAGCCTAAAGTTAAAATTACAATCTCATACATGTGTAGGGGCGATACCCCTTCTTTCACCGATCACACATAAGTATGAATACAGCTTAATTATAACGCCTCGCTTTGGATGGCAGGGCATCGGACCTATCTTATCTACGACAGGATGGAAGATTCTACCCAATATCCTGAATCTACCCCAACTAAAGATCTCGGAGCGGCGTGTCCCACCGTGGGTATTATCGAGTGTTATTTTGGGGCGTCTAGAAGAATTGATCAAACAGCTAGATCGCCGCTTCGAAATGGACGAACTGCATCGAACTAAACCCAAGGGCAAGGTAGATTGGGCTGACTATGCGCAGAAACAGGTCCCAAAGGGGAAGTTCCTGAACTTCAAATGTCGATACCCGGAATTGCAGGAAAATCGTGAACTTAAATCCGTCGTCCATTTTGCATTAAATAAGCAGCGACAGAGTTTGGCAACCCAACGTGATGCCGGCGTTCATGTGCTTCAGCTTATTGATTTGTGTAATCATTTAATACAAAAAGTGGCCGATTGTCCGCCACGGCAACCCAATAATCTCCAAATTGATTATTTACAGTCATCTTTATTGCAGGGCGATGCTATTGAGCGTGGACTGCAAGCCATAGTCTGGACCACCGAAAACAAAGGCTTGGCTGGATTGGGAGACTTGAGTGGCTTGCCATGGAAGATGAATATGGAAGAGCTGTTTGAGTCCTATGTTGAATCGGTAATTGAAAAAATCGTACAGCAGACGGGTGGTACCCTAAAAAGTGGACGTAATCGGGAAACGGTAGTCCCTATTTCATGGGATCCACCCTTTCTCGGTTCGCAAGGTTCATTAGTGCCCGATCTTGTGGTAGAAAAAGAGGATGTTGTCCACATCATAGATGCCAAATACAAAGATCACTGGGAGGATTTGAATACCGAAAGCTGGTATAATATTGGGGATACCATCAGGGAGCGGCACCGTAACGATTTGCTCCAAATATTAGCTTATGCTTCCCTTCCAGAGGACAAAGAAATTCGTTGTTCACTTATGTATCCCTGTAAAAAGGGAACGTGGAAATCGCTAATAGAGCGTGATCGTCATGTGCATACGGCAGAAATAAGTCGAGGGAATCGGCATATTCAACTTAACCTTTCGGCAATCCCTTTTTCTATGAGTGATACAGAGATTGATATACTCCAAAAGTTATTTTGAGGTAGAACGATGACCGAACAAGAAATCCGAAATAAATTCCAGTCGCTGACAATTTGGAGAAGCGGCGACCGCAGGGCACCTCATAAACCCTTACTGGTGATGCTGGCCCTCGGCTATTTGCAAAATAAGGATCAGCGGTTGCTTCCCTATAAGATGGTGGAAGGGAAGCTGGAACGACTGTTGGAAGAATTCGGTACTCCGCGTAATGCGCGCAACACGCATTATCCGTTCTGGCGGTTACGCAACGACGGGATGTGGGAAGTGGAAGGCGATAATGAGCTAACACTGAACAGCAGTGGAGGAGTGCGAAAAACCGAACTGAGAAATAAAGATATTCGGGCCGGCTTTACGTCTGAGGTGTATGAGCTCTTGAAACAAAAACCTGCTCTTGTCAGCACGATCTGCTCGAAGCTGCTGGATGCCCATTTCCCCGATACCATCCACGAAGACATTATTCATGAAGTGGGGCTGAATCTTGAGGATCAGGAGGTAAGCCGAAAACCACGCGATCCGAATTTCAGATTGAATGTGTTGCAGGCGTACGAGCATCGGTGTGCGGTCTGCGATTTTGACGTCCGTCTTGGTTCCAAAACCATCTGCATAGAAGCCGCGCATATCAAATGGCACAGTGCGGGCGGACCGGATGAGGTATCCAACGGCATTGCCCTATGTACCATGCATCACAAGCTGTTTGATTTAGGGGCTTTTACTCTTAATGAAGACCAGCGGTTCTTGGTATCCGAAAAAGTCATCGGCACCGACGGTTTTGATTTGTGGCTGGGTCGTTTTCATGGCGATGAAATGCGTCCGCCGGTCCGCGCGGTGTATGAGCCAAGTGTCGATTATATTGCCTGGAATCACGATCAGGTGTTTAAAAGTCCTGGTCGAGTGTCCTGATTTTCGATAGCTTAAGATCTATCGGAAACCATTTGCCAAAATCATTATACCTTTCTTACAGCAAAAAGTCAGGTTACCCTTTCAAGAGGTTTTTGCGCTAATCTATTCCCAGTCATACACCTATCCAGACAAAAAAATCCCTTTCTCCGAAAATTTTTTGTAAGGATTGGCCTCCGGATGGTACTTACTATTAATGAGAGACCTAAAATAGCGTCCTCTCAAGAGATGTGAAAAAACAAACAATAAATAAAATATCATACTATTATGAGTATAAATTATTCGTTAATTCCCAATCATCTTACAGACGATCCTAATGACTACATGGCGGTAGTGCAGGATCAGCAGACGCGAACGATGGA
The DNA here is from genome assembly GCF_039545095.1 of Fodinibius salicampi. Taxonomy (NCBI): domain Bacteria; kingdom Pseudomonadati; phylum Balneolota; class Balneolia; order Balneolales; family Balneolaceae; genus Fodinibius; species Fodinibius salicampi. The sequence goes on from NZ_BAABRS010000004.1 coordinate 272,937, forward strand.
CGATATCATCAACGAGATGGCCGATCGGGGGTCTACCGTTACCAAAGCCGATATCCTTTCCGTGATGGAAGATTACCAGTCGGTAATAGCTAAATTTCTCAGCAATGGCGACCGCATCAATACGCCGCTGTTTAAAACCAGCGCTTCCATTTCGGGCGTATTTGAGGATCAGACCGATAATTTCGACCGCTCGCGCCACTATGTGCGGCTGAACGTGAATCCGGGTTCACGCATCGGGGAGATCGCCGAAGACCTGCCCGTGCAGAAAGTATCCGCTTCCAAAGTTCAGCCCGTGGTTGAGCTGTTTAAGGATTTTTCCACCGCTACCCAGAACGATACCATCACACCGGGTTCCAGTGGAGAAATAAGAGGCAGCCACCTAAAACTGGATACCACGGACAGCGATCAGGGGATCTTCTTCATCGCAACCGATGGTACGGAAACCAAGGCGGATATGTTGATGCGTAATATGCCGGCCAATCTCATCTTTATGATTCCCGACGGCCTCGCAAGCGGGGAATATGAGATAGAGGTGCGCAATACTCCTCGCGGTCATGATAAGATACGAACAGGAGGATTGGGTATCCCACTGGTCGTATCGTAAATGTGAATAGTCAATAGACTGAAATCCCCTTTCCCCGCCAGGATAGGGGATTTTTTTATATCCGCACTACTACAGTCATCCGGAGTGGACTACTACAGAGCCTGTAGTAGTAAGGACAGGAGCTCGGAGTAGTAAGGACAGAAGGTCCGAGTAGACTACTACGAGTGTCTGTAGTAGTAAGGGGTATCACTTTCTAATTGTTGGCTCTGACAAAGTCTCCTCTTGAGAGGGCCTGCGACGTAGCGCTAGCGTACTGTTGGTGGGCTACCGTGGATTTTGCGGAAGCTCGGGGTGTGTTTGAATTCCTTTATTTATTGGGAGGTACCTTTTAAAGGCTCTTGTTCCATTTTTGGAACGACGCAAAAAAGGAACCCAAAAAAATGACCGGCCCCGTGGAATCCCGGCTAGGCCGGGGCCACAAAGTGGCATTCCACAAGGGCCGGCTGTAGGTTCTTCGCCTGAGCGCGGCCGCTCGAACCTGTAAAAAAGCAAAACTCGCTCCCGTTGGTCGCTCAGACAAGCTTATTTACGGCCGGTTCTCTCGTCCTTGCTCTGATCGGCTCACAACCCAAGGCCGGAAATTAAAGTCCCCCTTATGGCAATGCTGCAGAAAAGCTGTTGAATGAGGGGCTATGGGGGATGATCAAGTAATTTTTCTTAAATAGCTAGGAAATAAATATTCCAGCTCATTGGCTATTTGAAATAGATTAAAAGCCAAATAAAAGGTTAGGTTGTAATTACTAGTGCGGGAATTAATTCCCGCGCTAGAGATAGGTTGATTACCGAAATGAAGGTTGCTCTCTGTCTCCACCTATCCGGATGGCTGACTTTTCACGGCCGGATTACTGTAAATATTGAAAGCGACAGAACCCCACCCGGACCATTTCTGTGTGACGAAGGGTGGCCTAAAACTGTATTCAACGTTTTCGAATGTTGTCCATCCTGAGGAGTTAAATGGTCCTAGATTTTTTGGTGACTTTTCCATCAATGGGAAAAGTCACATAGAAACAAGGGAAGGAGTTTCTCATTATTTTTTAAAAACCTATGTTGATAATGGTTCCAAATGATTTTGATCGAAACAGATTGAGAAATGGATCTGCGCATATAAATATAAATCGTTGGTTATTAGCTTTTTTCTCTTTTATTTGGGATAAGGATACGAGCTTTTTGGGATACCGATTAATTTTATAACCTATATCTATTATGCCTGTACGTAATCTGCAGAGTATCGATGAAGTGCTTGAAGAACTCGATGATATTATCGAAACCACGGTGGAGGAAGGGAGTCCGCTGGCAATTTTTGCCTTTGTATATCGCAGAACAACCGCCAGGATAGCGGAAGGGATTGCGGAGGATACGTTCGAAGATCCGGATCGGATGGAGCGCTTCGATGTGGATTTTGCCGCGAAGTATATCCGGGCTTTCTGGCGCTACAGGCATGATAAGCCGGTTCCTTTTGTGTGGAGGACCGCCTTCCATGCGGCCGAAGACCCGGAGGGACGAAAGCCAATCATCCTGCAGCACCTGCTGCTGGGCATGAATGCGCATATCAATCTTGATCTGGGGATCGCTGCGGCGGAGACGGCTCCCGGCGGACAGATACAGACGCTTAAAAAGGATTTCATGACGGTGAATAATCTGCTGGAGGAGTTGATTGATGAGATGCAGGAGCGGATTTTCCGGGCATCACCACTGCTGTTCCTGCTCGACTGGATAGGGAAGCGCAGTGATGAGAAGATGATTAATTTTAGCCTCAGGAGGGCCCGCGACTTTGCGTGGGGTGCCGCTGTTACGCTGGCACATGCCGATGAGGAGGACAAGGATCATATTATTCGCGAGATGGATGAACAGATAGCGAGGGTAGCCAGGAAGGTGCTTGCGCCTCCGGGATTTCTGCTGCCTAAGGTGCTCGGCCTGATCCGCATGTTCGAGGACAAAGACATCCGGGTGATTATTGAGAAGTTGAGAGGGTAGAAGTTTTAAGTTGCAGGATAAAAAATGTTGAATGTTGCAGGTTAGGCGGATGTCGGTTAGCAGATTGCGGATTCTATGTATTGGTCGTCAGACAAAAATGTTTTTTTACTACTCCAGCCCCTGCACTTTTATCAGCAACATATTCAAAGGCCGGAGGAGATAGATTTTTGTTTATTCAAGGCAGGTGTTTGGGAGTTCCTCCTTGGAGAAGGAGGACAGGAGGATTGAAACAAGATGATATGGATGCAAGCTTTACCTTAATGTCTTGTTCCATTTTTGGAACGACGCAAAAACGGAACCCAAAAACGTCGCCGGCTGAGGGTTCTTCGCCTGAGCGCGTCCGCTCGACCCTGTAAAAAAGCAAAACTCGCTCCCGTTGGTCGCTCAGACAAGCTTATTTACGGGCGGTTCTCCCGCCCTTGCTCTGATCGGCTCACAACCCAAGGCCGGAAAGAAAATGACCCCGCCGGCCCCGTGGAATCCGGCAAGACCGGGCCCCAAAGGGGCATTCCACAGGGCCGGTCGTTTTTGTAGCACTTTTGGCGACCAAAAGTGCTATGTAAAATGCAAAAAGGAGGTCCTCCCAAGGAAAAAATAATATGGAGACTGCTTTTATATCCGATCAAATATTTCCTTGACCTTCGGATCGAGCCGCCGGCGGTGCGAGCCCGCCCAGTATACCTGTCCGCAGCCAATGCATTGAGAGAACTCATCAAAGTGGCGTTTGGTTAAGGGCTCCAGCCGATCGATGATTTCTTCTTTGGGAACGTTTTGCAGGGATCCATTGCAGCGGGGACACCGGGAAAAGGGCTCCAACTCGTGAAAGAGATCAAACCGCCGGAGTACCTCCTCTAGTTGTTCGGCGGGATCGGCCGACCGGGGCAGGTAGCCGTGTCGGACGACCTTGTGCATCAGCAGCTTCCGGTCGCGGGTCAGTAGCACGCGATTTTCCTCCTGCATCTGTTCAATGAGGTCGTCATCATCCGCATCGTTCCGGTAGGCAGTATCCAGGCCGGCTAATCGCAGGTACCGGGCCAGTTTACCCAGGTTTACATCTGCCAGGAAGCGGGGATAGTGTGCCGTTGGCTTTTGCAGGCGATCCGCTTCAGGGATATCCAGGCTATTGAAGACAGGATAGATGCTGATGCGATTTCCATCTGCGATCAGATAGGAAAAGTCAACCGCCTTGCTGTCAACGAGGATGACATCAACCTCGGTATGGGGTACACCGCATCCCTCGATCAGGTCCTTGACGGAGGTTGGTCCGGGTAGCTGCCTTTCAAAAGTTGTTTGATTCTGCCCGGTACTGATGGTAAGCAGGTCATTCAGATCTCCATAAAAGCGGAGGCTAACGGTAATCATTGGGATGCAAGATTTACGGGTTTGGTAGCGTGTTATATCATCTTATTTGATCAATACGGTAATGGTAATGATACGGAAAGTCGGGCATTTTTTAAGTGGGGTATCTGTCCTGTTTTTTTTGCAGATAGGGTCGCTTGCCACGTATACTGTCTTTTAAATAACCTAATCTATCCTCTTTTATTTTGATGTCTTGTTCCTTTTTGTGTGGACAAAAACGAACCCAAAAAACCACCGACTGAGAAAAAGAAGCATTCGGCGGTTGCTTAAGCTCCGGGAAAAATATAAACTCAACCGACGGTTGTCGGGTTCAGGCATATTTTTTTCTTATTCCTCCGCTACGCCCCCGCCACCCGGAATACTTCTTTTTCAAGGTCGGATGGATTTGATTTTTGCCCTGTGATATCAATTGAATGCCTGACTTTTCAAGGCCGACGGGAGGGATAAGCTTATTAAGTGGAATTTATTTGTAAGGATCTCCGTAGAATTTGAACTTACTTTAAACTGAAAAGATTAATATGAATCGCTTAGGCATTCAGAATGATTCTAACTAGCGCGGGAATTAATTCCCGCGCTATGTATGGTATATCAGATTTGTTTAACTATTAATAATACCTTTATCGTATGAAAAGCTATTCATCAATTTGGATACATCTAATATGGACAACAAAAAGTCGCATGCCATTGCTGCATAAACATTTTCGAATCAGCTTATTTAAATATATGAAAGAAAATGCCTGTCAAAAGGGCTTGGTTGCAGATATGATTAATGGAATTGAAGATCATGTACACTGCCTTATCAGGTTGTTGCCCGATCAAAAAGTGTCAGATTTTGTGAAACAAATAAAGGGAAACTCATCCAGATGGATTAATAAAAAGCAATATCTAGAGGTTCCTTTTTCTTGGCAGGTTGGATATGGGGCAATTTCTGTAAGTACGAATAATCTGGCTGATATTCGCCAATATATTATAAATCAGGAAAAGCACCAGCAGCATTGGAAACTAGAAGAAGAGCTTGAAAGGTTTGAATTCTATGGAAAAAGAAAATAGATAGAGCATCTAGAATGCAGGATGAAGTGAACAAGTGGGACTTGACAAAAAAGTAACTAGTCATTCAAATGACTAGCGCGGGAATTAATTCCCGCGCTATAGATAGATCGAAAATCAAAATTAAGAAAGGACAATTGAAGGTTAATTACGCCCGCAATAGTCAGAGCTACTGAATACTCACCGGACCCTTTTCTGAGTCGCCGCTTCCTTTTTTGGGGTTTTGATAAAAGCGGATAAGATTTGAAACGGAATACAGCAGCAGGAAGGTGGCAATCAGGTAGGCCACCGAATCGGGATTCATAAGAATAAGTATGGCAATAATGAGCGTGAGTACACCAACAAGCGCAAACTGAAATCCAAATAGCAGGATAAACCCAAACAGCCCCAGAAAGGCGGCAAAGGTTACGGGGATAAGCTCCGGAAAGATGAAAATAAGAACGCCCGCCACAATGGGCAGCGCCGAAAGAGTAGCCGGGATCCTAAAGGCCATGAATAAAAGTCCTAATCCTATCAGATATCCTGCGGCAATGAGGTATAGGAAGTTTGGATAGATCAGGGTTAATATGCCCGTTGCCAATGCCAGGAGCGCATTGAGGATCTGGCGTTGTCGGGTTTTATATTGAAGCTGTATCCGGTATTGGTTAAACATAAGCGCAGGATTTATTTTGATGAAGCATGCATGTATTAAAGTAAATCTAAGGGATGTATGGGGATTATAAAAAGAGATATTAAAGGTTGAGTGGATTGAAAAGGGTGATGAAGTGTTAAGTATTGAGTAGAAAGTTTTAAGTTACAGGATACCGGAGGTTGGTTAGCAGATAGCGGATTTCAGAAATTGGATAGCAGGTATTGGTCGTCCGTGGTCTATTTCGGATGCATTATACTGAAACCAACGCCTGTAATTATCTGCCTCGATTTGACTGGCACAAGTTTTAAACTTGCCAGGGATCCAGCATCCGGTATCTGTCATCCGGAATCGGGCATCCAGCACCCTGCAACTAACTATTTAACCTTCAACCTGCAACTTTAAACCTCAACCTCCCCATCCTTCCATTCGATGGTAGCGGATTTCTCGCTGTCAAAAGCCTCTGCTGATTTGATCCACTCATTATCCTGGCGGATGCGGCTGTAACCCTGTTCCAGGGCGGCATTGGGATTCTGCACTTCCAGCCGGTGATGGAGGTCGCTGAGCTTTTCTTTCTTACGCATAAACAGCATCTCCCGGCGGTGGTGCAGCCGGTCGGTCAATCCGCTGATGCGTTCGTTCAGGCGGCTGACTTTCTGCTGTACAGCCTGCAGGGCATGGGATTGCATCAGCTGTTTTACCCGATCCTTTTGGTTCGCGATACGATCCTCAACAGACTGGTGGAGACGGTTGGAAAGATCATCGGTGTACATGCGCACCTCATTGATATCGGGCGCGGCAATGATGGCTGCCTGGGTAGGGGTCGCGGCGCGGGCATCGGCCACAAAATCGGAGATACTGAAATCCACCTCATGTCCAACCGCACTGATGGTCGGCACCTTACAGTCGAATAGGGCGCGGGCCACCGCTTCTTCATTAAAGGGCCAGAGATCTTCCAGCGAGCCGCCTCCGCGTCCCACAATAAGCAGATCTACCTTCTGTTCCTGAGAAAAATGGTTGATGGCCTTGACCAGCTGGGGTGCCGCATTGACGCCCTGAACGCTGGCGTGATGGAGGTGTACTGTAGCTAGGGGCCAGCGCCGGGCCAGGGTGTCGCGGATATCGTGGAAGGCCGCCCCGGTGGCAGAGGTGATGACACCTATATCAAAGGGAAACTTGGGCAGGGCTTTTTTGTGTGTGTCCTCAAAGAGTCCCTCTTCTTTAAGCTGCTTTTTAAGTTTCTCAAAGGCTTCCTGCAGAGCCCCTTTCCCAGCCTGCTCGAGAGAGCGCACGATCAGCTGGTATTTCCCATGCGGGGGATAGACCTGGATATCGCCACCGACAATGATCTGTTGCCCGTCGGCCAGTTCCACATTCAGCCGCTGGTTAATTCCACTCCATATCACGCAGGAGAGCTGTGCGTCTTCGTCTTTGAGCGTAAAGTAGGTGTGTCCTGCCCGGCTGGTAGAGGCATTGCTGACTTCTCCCTCCACCTTGATATCCAGGAAGTTGCCTTCCAGTACAGCTTTGATATCTTCGGTAAGTTCCGAGACCGAGAGGGCAGAGGTGCTAAAAAGATCCGATTGTGACATTTTCAGTGTTTAGTTGACAGTTAACAGTGATCAGTATTCAGAATTTGGGTGTAAGGCCCGGGTTCTTACCGGTTTATTTGGTCCATTCCAGCCTCTCACCTAAAATAGGAAGGAAACTACTTAAATACAGAATCATACCAAGTGTGTTTTTGGCCTCTTGGATAAGAGTGTTTCTTTTGTTTTGATTAGGGCTTTCCCTTTTAGTAAGGAGGTATTCTTATACTTTCCCCCTTGTTCCATTTTTGGAACGACGCAAAAACGGAACCCAAAACGAGCTGTTAGGAATCATTGCTTTTGACTCGATTTTGGTTTGAAATAAGCAGTGGAGAAGAGGTATAGATAGAGTCCAATATTTATTAAAGTCGTATGTTATGAAAAAATCTGTGTTTATCTGTGGCTTTTGTATATTTACCATCAAAAATAACGGATAGTTTTTATGAGTTACACGCCTAATTTATTACTCAGGAATGTGAAGCCGGTCGGCGCTGATTTCGACGGCACGGAAACGGTGGATATTCGCATTGCGGATGGCCAGATTACCGAAATAGGAACCGGACTGGAAGGTAACGATCAGGAAGATGTCCACGATGCGGATGGCAATTACCTCTCCGGCGGCTGGATGGATATGCATGTGCACCTGCGCGAACCGGGCTTTGAACATAAGGAAACGATTGAAACCGGCTGTGAAGCTGCGGCTTTCGGTGGATTTACCGAGGTAGCCTGCATGCCGAATACCAATCCTGCTATCGATACCCGCGATGTGGTGGAATATATTAAGAAGAAGTCGGCCGAGCTGCCGGTGGAAGTGCACCCGATCGGATGCGTATCCAAGGAGCGAAAGGGAGAGTCTATTGCCGAAATGGGCGATATGAAAGAGGGCGGTGCCGTGGCTTTTAGTGACGATGGTGATCCGGTCTATAATTCCCAGCTGATGCGGGTGGCCCTGGAGTATTCTTCCATGCTGGAGATGCCCGTTATTAATCATGAAGAAGATCTGAAGCTTTCGCGTCCGGGACATATGCACGAGGGAAGAGTGTCGGCACGACTGGGCATTGACGGTACGCCGGGCATCGCGGAGGAGACGATGATCGCCCGCGATATTTTGCTGGCGGAGTTTACCGGCGGACATATTCACGTGGCACACATCAGTACGGCCAAGGCCGTGGACCTGGTTCGCCGCGCCAAAGCCGAGGGCATTAACGTCACAACAGAGGTGTGTCCCCACCACTTTGACCTGACTGATGAGGAGATTGAACGCCGCGATTTTGATACCAATGTGAAGATGCACCCGCCACTGCGCACACAGGAAGATGTGGATGCCATGATCGAGGGACTGGCCGACGGCACCATTGATGCGATCTGTACCGATCACGCACCGCATGCTATTCAAGAGAAGGAAGTGGAGTTTATCTATGCACCAAATGGCATCATCGGCCTGGAAACGGCCTGGAGTGTAAGTGTGCGGCAGTTGTTGAATTCCGGCGTGCTGGAATTGAAAGAGCTGTTGGATAAGTTTGTTAAGAATCCCCGTGAAATTTTAAACCTGACAGTACCTGAGATTAAGGAGGGAGCCACAGCAAATCTGACGCTTTTCAATATCGATGAGCAGTGGACCTTTGACGAGCAACAGGTGCGGTCAAAATCGGCGAACTCTCCTTATCTGGACCAGCAGATGAACGGCCGGGCAGAGGCGATCTACAATAAGGGACAGTTTGTGGTTAATGAGATTTGATATAAGGATGCTTTGCAAAACCTTCTATTATGTTATTCTGAACTAACTTCAGGATGACACCTTGAGCTTCACAAGCCTTCTAAAACTGTTACATGGTCCGAAATAAAAAACAAAACAGCTTATATATTAATTTTTGTTATGACGGCTAAAACCCTGTTTAGAATCCTGCTTGTACTCGCTTTTTTAGTCCCGTCAATGGGATGGGCCCAAACCCAGGATGGGGAACTTGATCCGGAGCGCTTCCGCCAGGAGATTGAGGCCTTTGAAAACTGGGATGCTAAAAACAGTTTCCCGGATGAGGCTATTCTGTTTGTGGGAAGCTCCAGCATCCGGTTCTGGGAAACACATAAGGCGTTCCCGGATTATCCGGTGATCAACCGTGGCTTTGGCGGCTCTATGATTTCGGATGTGCAATATTTCTATAAAGAAGTCATTGGGAAATATGCCCCCGCCCTGGTCGTTTTTTATGCCGGGGATAATGATATTGCAAACGAGAAGTCAGTAGCGGAAGTTGTAAGTGATTACAAAGCACTGACGTACCGGTTTCATAAGGATTTCCCGGATGCAAAGTTTGTATATGTGCCTATCAAGCCAAGCAGCAGCCGGTGGGACTATTGGCCTGCAATGAAAGAGGTGAACCAGCAGGTGAAGGCTTATAACGAGAAGCGGGAGTACCTGTACTATGTGGACCTGGCAACGCCGCTGCTGGGCGAAGACGGCACGCCCGATGACTCTCTTTTTGTGGAGGATCAATTGCATCTGAATGAGGAGGGATATGCAGTTTGGAACCAAGTCATGGCGCCCGAACTTGAGGCACTTTTTACTCGGTAGAATGATAGATATATAGAAATCCTGTAACTCTTGAATATTTTTAACAGAATGAATCCCCGGGTCGAGCGTTATTTAGTTTGAAATTATAATTCATGCCTGATTTCTTGTTTCGACTTTTTGCTCTTATTTGTCTTGTCCCTGTCTTAAGCTTGGGAAACGTACAGGCGCAACCCTACCAGGATGCGGAGTTTGGCGTTATTCCCGATTCGCTTTTTGCGCTGTCAAATCCAGATGATTATCCCTATACCGTAACCAATAAAGAGATGGATATATCCTTCTGGGAATCAGATGGAGGTATTACAGCTATTATTGCACAACATGTACGCCTGAAGGTCTTTGATGGGGATCATCCGGAAGCCTCGGTGGTGGCTGTGCCTTACTACTTTGACAATGATATGGAACAGCTGGTGGAAATAAGCGGTACGACCTACCTGCCTTCTGGTGAACAGGTGCCCCTCCGTGAAGAAGATATACGCACCATTAATATCAACAGCCGGTATAATATCAAGGAGTTTCAGATGCCGGCGGTAGAGGATGGGGCCGTGCTGGAGTATCGCTATGTGATCCACCGCCGCTATATTGAAGAGCTCCCGGATTTTCATTTCTCGCACCGGGTGCCAACCCTGAATGCCAAGGCCACTATTACCTATCCGCGTTATCTTCGCTATGAGAGCGTCGTGGAAAACTACGACGGAGAAGTAGACCATAGCTTTTCCTATACTGATACGAGTTCGGTGCCTAAGATTTTTACGATTCCGCAGCCCGATCCGGTTGTAACGGAGCGCTGGATAGCTACGGATATTCCTGCGGTAGAGGAGGAAGCATTCACCACTTCACTGGATAACTATAGGGGCAAGATAAAGTTTCTGCTTAATGCTTTTGGTCTTCCGAGGCAGCCGCTGGATACCGGCTGGGAAGTGGTTGTGGCCCAGCTGCGCCGCAATATTAACCCGTGGTCGCAGATTGAACAGTATGATTTAGCTCGGGAAAAAGGAGATTCTATCGCGCAGTCGATTTCTGCGAATGGTCCCGGTGTGGTGCAGGACAGTATTTATCACTATCTGAATGAACGGGTTAATTTTTCAGGAAACTATGTCCCTCACAGTACCACTCCTGATTCGGCGGTACTTGCAGGAGAGGCGGCTGATCAGGCAGCTATTAATCAGACGCTGCTGGCCATGCTGCGGGGAGCAGGCATTGAAGCTTACCCACTGTTGACATCTACACGCTCTTCTGGAGAAATAAACCGGGAGTTTCCCTCTTTTTATCAGTTTAATGCGCTGGCTGTTTACAGTAATATCAATGGCGAGGAATATATTATGGATGCCGGATTTCCTTACAGTCATCCCAATCTCATCCCTACGGAAATTAATAACGGGGAGGGACTATTGTTGCGTAAAAAATCCTTTGAGTGGGTGTCCATGCAGACGGATGAGAGCTTATTTGATATTGAGATTGAAATAAATGCGCAGCTGGCAGCCAATGGAACGCTCAGTGGAGAGGTGGTAAGCGGGCAGCAGGGGTATCCCGCCCGCCTGATTCGCCAGCAGAAGGCCAATGGAAACTCGGAAGCGGATATTCTGAGGCAGGTTTTATTCGATGGGTATTCCCAATTGCAGGTAACCGATGCAGCGCTTAACAATAGTGAAGTTCCTGGTGCACCTGTTGAACTGAGGGCCCGTTTTGAAATTCCCAACTATGCAACCAGCTTTAGCAACGGACTTGAATTTCCTCCCATGGTGGTGGGCTATCGCAGGGAGAACCCTTTCGGGGATACCAACCGTACGCTTCCTGTTACGCTTGATGCCCCGGAACGCCTGAAAGTATCCTATTCTATTGCACTGCCGCAAGGAGCAAGCATGGGGGAAGGCGTACAAAGCCGTACGCTGGAGTTCCCGGGGGCTTCTTTTGAGGAATCCTATGATATGGAAAATAATCTGCTTAATTATGATTATGCTATTAACATTAGCCGGCAGAATTTTACTGTAGACCAGTTTGACCCACTCTACCAGCTGTATAATCGCTGGGTAGAACTCAGCAACAGTCACTGGCTGATCGAACAATAAAACATACAACCTCTATACTTTTAACCTTCAACCAAATCATGCTCTTGTCCATTGAAACAGCAACAAATGTATGCTCTGTTGCTTTCCGCGACCGGGAAGGAAAGCAGATTGAAAAAAGAACGAATAAGCGGGGCTCCCATTCAGAGCTGCTGTTTCTTTTTATTGAAGAGTTGATGGAGGAGCACGGTTTGAAAATACCGGAGCTGGAGGGGGTGCTGGTCAGTAAAGGACCGGGATCTTATACCGGCTTGCGAATTAGCGCCAGCGCGGTAAAAGGGCTGCTCTTCCAGACACAAGTGCCGCTCTATGCGGTGGATACTCTGGCTTCTTATGCCATGCAGGCCGCAACTGAAAGGGAAGTCGTTGGGACCATCCACAGCGTGATAGATGCGCGTCGGCAGCATCTGTATCATCAGAAATTTCAGTGGGAACAGGGAGCGCTTCGCACGTACGACCAAACCGAAGTGAGACCTATAGATAATGTTGAAAAAATGATAGAAGCCGGGGATATCGTGGTGGGTACCGGCTTAAAACGGCTGGATGCTGAGGTCCGGGACAAGGCAACGCTCTTGGATAGTCACGCTATTACCGCCCGATCTCTTATAGATCTGTATGAAGCAGAGGCCGAAAACTTTTTTAAGCAGGTCGATCCGGAATCTTTTGACCCGTCTTATTACACTTCGAGTCAGGTTCAGTAATTAGCAGTATGAAATATAGTTCTTCTTCCGTATGGGAGGAGATAGACCGTAGATTCTAAACATCAAATTGATATTTGATAAGCTATACAGCTTATACTTTATTGTAATAAGTTATTTGGCTTATAATAAGAGCTTGTTAAAAATGCCTGCAATAGCTGTATTGACAACGGATGTGGTAGATTCTACCAAATTATCGTCGGGTGATTTTGATCAGCTGATGGAGGTATTGCAGGCAGAACTGTCGGATTTGCAGGAAGAGGAGCTTGTGCGCCATTACGAACTGTATCGGGGCGACAGCGCACAGCTGGTGACCGATTATCCTGCACGTGCTCTTGAGATTGCTTTTAGACTGAAAACAGCAGTACGTCAGATTATGCCTCAAGATATGGTCTCCAGACGTGGAAAATCTACCGTTTTTGATATCAGAACGGCCATTGGTTTAGGTAAGGTGGAATCTGTTGAGTTGAATGATATTACGAATACTCCCCCTTTTGTACGCTCGGGCAGATGCCTGGATACGATTACCGAAAAAGGACTGGGCACGGGGATATTTTCTGATCAGGAGCAGCTGAATGCAGAACTTTCTACTGAACTGTATCTGTATGAATGGATCATAGAGCAGTGGTCGCTGTCGGCGGCAAGAATTGTTTATAAGAAACTAAAGGGACTGAAAGAACGAGAGATAGCTGAGGAATTTGGCATTTCCCAATCAGCCGTCAATCAACACAGTCAGGCTACTCATTGGAAGGGTTTACGCCAAATGCTTGAACGCTATGAGAATCTAATCAAATGGTATTATGAGTAATTTTTTGCAACTATTTTTTCAATTATTAATGGCGCATCTACTGGCCGATTTTTTTCTTCAGAGCAAATATATGTTGCGGCAAAAGCGTCGAAAAAGGTGGAAATCTCCACAGCTTGCGCTGCACGCACTGATTGCGGGCTTTCTGGCCTATCTATTTGCAGCACAATGGCAAAGCTGGTTGTTGGTGGGCATAGGAACGGCGTTCACTCACTGGCTGGTAGATGCCATCAAAGTTCAGGTAGATAAACAGAAAACAACTACGGCTTTTATTGTAGATCAGCTTGCCCATATAGCGGTAATTGTTACTATTGCTATATTACTAACGGAGGTGCCCGGAGGATTAGATGAGGTGATTGACCCTGAACAATGGGGCATATGGGCGGTGTATGGAGCAGGCTTGTTACTGCTGTTTCGGCCAAGTAGTATCTTTATACAGTTTGTAAGCGGCAGGTGGGCAGAAGTTGTGGGAGACCGGGCAGATGAATTGCCCAATGCCGGGGCCTGGATTGGATATTTGGAGCGCTTGCTTATTTTTCTGTTTATACTCGTTGGAGAGTATGCCGCTATTGGTCTTCTAATTGCAGCGAAGTCTATTCTGCGATTCCGGGACGATGAGAAGCAGCGCCTGACAACGGAATACATCCTTCTTGGAACACTTTTAAGCTTTACCATCGCTATTTTAATTGGAATGGGAGTACGCTTTTTTGCGGCTTCTGTCTAAAAAACTATCAGATCCTTTGAATTAGTCCCTGTCTGTAATTCATAAATCGAATTCTGAAGTAAAATAAGTTCAGCACGACATATTATAGAAGAAAAAAATCCGTTATAACATCTACCAAAGAGTTTTTTATAGATGATAATGCCCTTGAATCATTCATGGGGGCATTTATATCGAGAAATGTAGCAGACCAATAAAAAGATTTTAGCTTCGGCAGAGAATCATTATTTTTGGGTTCCATTTAAACTAAAAAAGTGATCATGGCCTGGTTTAAAAGAAAAGATAAAAATATCCAAACGGATGAACGTAAAGAAATGCCGGAAGGGGTCTGGATTAAAGTCCCCAAGACCGGTGAAACGGTTCACCGCCGCGAGCTGGAGGATAATCTCTGGGTAGATCCCCTTAGCGGTTATCACTTTCGTATCGGCAGTGAAGAATATTTCTCCTTTCTTTTTGATGACGGTGAGTTTGAAGAAATCGGCCAGGATATTGTACCAACTGATCCACTGGAGTTTGAAGACCGTAAGAAATACAGCGATCGATTGGAAGAGTACCAGGAAAAGACCGGACTTACTGATGCCGTACGTGTTGGCGTGGGTAAGATGAATGACTTGGATGTTGTAATTACCTGCATGGATTTTAGTTTCATCGGTGGCAGTATGGGATCGGTTGTCGGTGAACGTATAGGCATGGCCATCGATCACGCCCGCGAACACGAAAAACCGTTGATCATCATATCACAATCTGGTGGTGCCCGAATGATGGAAAGTGTGCTGAGCCTGATGCAAATGGCCAAAACTTCGGCCAAACTGGCACAACTCGAGGAGTCGGGCGTTCCCTATATTTCCGTAATGACGAATCCCACTACCGGTGGAGTGACTGCCAGTTTTGCGATGCTGGGCGATTTTAATATTGCCGAACCGGAAGCTCTGATCGGTTTTGCAGGCCCCCGTGTGATACGACAGACTATCGGTCGCGATCTGCCGGAAGGATTTCAGCGATCCGAGTATCTGTTGGAACATGGGTTTCTTGATTTTATTACCCCCCGTAATCAAATGAAGGACGAAATGACCAAGCTATTGAATATTTTACTCCACAAATTTGAAGAGTAGCTGAGGAGAGCTCTTTAGATTTGTTACTTGGCTTTGGGAAACTTGAATGCTAACATGCGCGATCTATGAAGAAACTACTTTTATTAGCCATAATTTTTGGTTGGATTCTGCAGCCTCTCTCAGCCCAGACCCAGGAAGTCCAATTCAACCATATATTCGATAACACCTTTAGAGCGGAAAGTATCCAAAATGTAAACTGGATGCAGGATGGCCGGTATTACAGTACTTTGAAGCGTGTCAACGGTGATATTGAGATTCGAAAATATGATATTACCACTGGGGATTATGAAGTGTTGATGTCTACTTCGGACTTAAAAGTACCGGGACGTGATAAGCCGATCATTATACAGGATTACCAGTTTTCTGCGGATGAAAGCAAGGTACTTATCAAAACCGATGTCGAATCGATCTGGCGGCGCAGTACCCGTGAAAATTATTTCATTTATGATTTTGAAACCGGTCGAACACAAAAGCTGACCCAATCGGACCAAAAACAGCAGTATGCCCAGCTTTCTCCGTCAGGGGAAAAGGCTGCTTTTGTACAGGAAAATAATCTCTATTGGGTAAACCTGTCTACCGGTGAGGAAACAGCTATCACAACCGACGGTGAATTTAATAAGATTATTAATGGCGCGGCCGACTGGGTATACGAAGAAGAATTTGGTTTTGCAAAAGCCTGGAGCTGGTCTCCGGATGGGGAAAAGATTGCCTTTTATCGTTTTGATGAGTCTGATGTGAAAGAATTTTTTATGACCGAATGGGGAGAATTGTACCCTGGACTCACACGCTTTAAGTATCCGAAAGCCGGTGAGGAAAATTCGGTGGTCAAAATTGGAGTTTATGATTTGGATGAGGATAATACCGTATGGATGGATATAGGTTCAGAAAATGATCAGTATATCCCCCGCATCAATTGGACGAAAGATCCCGAGACACTGGCCATTCGTCGCATGAACAGACTGCAAAATAAGCAGGACTTGATGCTTGCTAATGCAAATACCGGCGATACCGAGATTATAAAAACAGAAGAAAGTGATGCCTGGATTGATGTGCATGACGATCTGATTTTTTTAAAAAATGGCGAAGAGTTTGTCTATACCAGTGAAGAATCCGGCTATAATCATATTTACCTGTACAACCTTGATGGAGAATTGATTCGTCAGGTTACTCAAGGGGACTGGGAGGTAACGAATTATCTTGGTTATAATGAGCAAACCGATCGATTTTATTTTGTGAGCACTGAGGAATCGCCACTTGAACGCCATCTCTACAGTATAAAGCGCGATGGAAGCGATAAGCGAAAAATGACGGATAGCGAGGGATGGCATAGTATCAACATGAGCCGTGACTTTAAATACTATATCAATACCTCATCCTCCTCGGGTACTCCGCCGCAATACACTCTGCACAAGATTAATGGAGCTCAGGTGCGCGTGTTGGAGGATAATGATGAACTGAGTGATACCCTTGCCGAATATGATTTTCCGGGAAAAGAATTTATCAAAATCCCTCTGCCACAGGCGACACTCAATGGCTATATGATAAAGCCCCATAATTTTGATGCTTCCAAAGAATACCCGGTTCTTTTTTATGTGTATGGAGGTCCTGGAAGCCAGACGGTACAGAAGAACTTTTCTACCTCTCAGCGACCGTTGTGGCATCGTTACCTGGCTTCGCAGGGCTATATTATTGTGAGTGTGGATAATCGCGGAACCGGTGCCCGGGGACGTGATTTTGAAAAGCAGATTTACAAGAAGCTGGGGCAGTATGAGGTGGAAGACCAGATTGATGCTGCTAAATACCTGACAGAAGAGTATGATTTTATTGATGAGAATAGAGTTGGAATCTGGGGCTGGAGCTATGGTGGATATATGTCTACATTGGCCCTGGCACAGGGAAATGATATTTTTAGTACGGCCATTGCGGTTGCGCCGGTAACGAGCTGGAAGTATTACGATACGATTTATACCGAGCGCTTTATGCAGACTCCTGAGCAAAATCCTGAAGGGTACAGCAAGGGTTCACCGCTAACCTACGCAAATCAGATTACCGGTAATTATTTGCTGGTGCATGGCACAGGTGATGATAATGTGCATTTTCAAAATACCGTTGAAATGATTGATCGCCTTGTGTCAGCTAATGTACAGTTCGAAACCATGTTTTATCCGAACCGCAATCATGGTATTTATGGCGGAAATACTCGTGAACATCTTTATAGAATGCTGACTGATTATATTTTAGAAAACTTATAGTATGGGCCGAGTTCAATTTGCCGATTATGCAAAAGTTTATGTTAAGGGAGGTCATGGAGGAGCCGGTGCGGTTCATTTCCGCCGGGAGAAGTATGTACCCCATGGGGGGCCAGATGGAGGCGACGGTGGCGCCGGGGGCGATGTTATTCTCCGGGGCAATGAGCAGTTGAATACGCTTCTGGATCTTCGTTATCGGAAATATGTGAATGCCAAGGACGGCAATCGCGGCGAATCCAGTAAACGCAAGGGTAAGGATGGTGAAGATGAAATCCTGGAAGCTCCACTGGGCTGCGTGGTATATGATGCGGATACCAAAGAACGTCTGGGGGAAATCACCGACCACGAGCAGGAAATTGTAGTAGCGGAAGGCGGTAAAGGTGGACTCGGAAACTGGCATTTTCGCAGTTCAACCAATCAGACCCCGCGTCATGCCCAGGATGGAGAAGAGGGAGAGCAGCGAGCTATAGAGATCGAGCTGAAACTCATCGCTGATGTTGGACTCGTTGGTTTCCCAAACGCAGGTAAAAGTACGTTGCTGTCGGCTATTTCAGGAGCCAAACCCAAAATCGATTCCTATCCTTTTACCACGCTACAGCCTAATTTGGGTGTTGTTACGATGCCCGATTATCGAACGTTTGTAATGGCCGATATTCCCGGAATTATTGAAGAGGCCCACGAAGGGCGGGGCTTGGGCATTCAGTTCCTGAGGCATATTGAGCGTAATAATGTTCTTCTTTTTATGGTAAGCTCTCAGCAGGATATCGAATATGAGTACGAGGCATTGCTGGACGAGCTTCGGGCCTATCGCTCCGACCTGCTGGATAAACCGCGTATACTGGCTATTACCAAGATGGATCTGCAGGAAAACTTTGAGCTGGATAAAGAAAAAAAATTAGATCTGGACATCCCGGTAGTTGAAATTTCCTCCGCAACTAACTACCATATAGATGAACTGAAAGAAATCATCTGGGAGCAGATACAAGCCGTTGAAAAGTCTAAAGAAGATACAGAAAGCTCCGGTTAGAGAGCTTATAGCCCTTCATTTAATTTCCAACTTGGGTGCGCAGCGTATTCGAAGCCTGTTGCAATTTGTGGATCATCCGCGCGAAATTTTTCAACTGGATCGGCAGAATATTGAATCCGTTTATGGAATAGGTCCCAAGACCGCTGAGGAGATTATTACCTTTGACAGCTGGGGTAAAGTCGACCGGATCATGGATAAGACGCAGCGCCTTGGATCAGAGATCATGACTTTATGGGATGAGGACTATCCTACACTGCTGCGCGAAATATTCGATCCGCCGCTGATGCTATGGATTAAAGGGAGCAGGAAGGCCCTGCAAAATGAGAGTGTGGCCGTTGTAGGTACGCGCAAGGCCGGAAAGTATGGATTGGAAACTGCAAAGTATTTTAGCCGGGAATTGGTTCATAATGGCCTAACTGTAATTAGTGGATTGGCATTGGGTGTAGACGGGGCGGCTCATCGGGCAGCTGTATCGGAAAATGGATGTACAGTAGCAGTGTTGGGATCGGGCCTGGATATCATATATCCGCAGCAACACAGGAAACTGGTAGCCGATATTGTTGATACGGGTGGTGCTGTTATCACGGAATTTCCCCTTGGGGCACCTCCGGATGCCGGTAATTTCCCGGTGCGTAATCGCATTGTCAGCGGATTGAGTTTGGGTACACTGGTGGTAGCTTCGGGCATTGATGGAGGCAGCATGATTACTGCTAAATTGGCACTGGATCAGAACCGGGAAGTTTTTGTCGTACCTCACGCCATTGGATCTCCCAATTCTATCGGTTGCCACAGCCTGATACAGCGCGGGATGGGCAAGCTGGTTCAAAATATAGAAGATGTTTTAGAAGAGATTGAGGTTCATATAACGCAATCTGAAAAAAAAGATCGCTCTGCCGGGTCGGCCTCCCGTAAGTGGGCTTCCCTTGATCTGGATGAATTGTCTACAAATATTTGTGAGGCACTGGAAGAAGAACCGATGCATATAGATTATTTAGCTGAACAGCTGGATACTACAGCACATAAATTGTTACCTAAACTACTTGAATTGGAGATGCAGCACTGTGTACGTCAGTCTGCGGGTAAAAATTTTGAGCTTTTATAATTTCTATATTTTATTACTATTCTTTAAAGCGTTGGCGTTTCGATTCAGTTTTAGAAATAGTATCTTGAGTCGGTACTATTGACACTATCATCTCGTTACAGATTAAAGAATCTATTTTATCCTGTTTACAGGATGGAAAAAACGTAGTATATGCTTAAGACCGGTCAACAGATGAACCAGAAACAGACGCAACAGCAGCGTCTGTCGCCGCAACAGATACAGTATATCAAGCTGTTGCAGCTCCCTACTATTGCTTTGGAGCAGCGGATAAAGGAAGAGTTGGAGACCAATCCGGTTCTGGAGGAAGGTGAGCAATCTGATTCCGTAGATGAACTGGAACAACCGGAGTGGGAAGAGGAAGAAGTCGCCCGGGATGAAGAACTCGAGCCGGTTGATCAGAATGAAGAGATCGACTGGGATGAATTTATGCACAACACCGAGTACGACGGCAATAACTATTCCGGCGGTTCCGGATATGGGGGCAATGAAGACTGGAGGGATTTGCCGGATCCTTATCATGAATCTTTCTTGGAAAAGCTGGAGCAGCAGGTTGGCCTTCTGGATTTAAATGAAGAACAACAGTTGATTGCCAACCAAATACTTGGTTCTCTTGATCATGACGGGTATTTCAGAAGAGAAATAGAGGCCGTTGTTGATAATATTGCTTTCAATGAGGGAACATTGACCAACAAGGAAGAGGTTGAGAAAGTCCGTAAACAAATTCAACGGCTCGATCCCCCGGGCATCGCCTCGCGCGATCTACGGGATTGCCTGCTGGTTCAGCTTAGGATGATGAATGAAGATGTCGAGGGCCGGAATGATGCGATCGCTATGCTCGAAGATCATTGGGACCTTTTTGAAAAGAAGCATTTCCGGAAGCTCAAGAAAAAACTTCAGATCGATGATGAGGAGTTAAAAGCTGCTTTTGACTGTATTAAGGGGCTGGATCCAAAGCCCGGCGGCGGAGGTAATGCGGTCGATGATACGCAAAACTATATTGAACCCGATTTTGAAGTATATTATCAGCCTGCGGAAAATTCCAATGGAAATGAGGAAGAGGCCGGTGATTTTGTCATTTCACTAAATAATGGAAATGTGCCACCTCTTAGAATTTCACCCCGCTATAAGGATATGTGGGAAGACCTGAAAAAGAAAAAGGATAAGAGTAAGCAGACTAAAGAGACCAAATCTTTTATTAAAGATAAGATAGAATCTGCTCAGTGGTTTATCGATTCTATACGTCAGCGGCAGAATACGCTGATGAATACCATGCAGACGATCGTAGCCCTTCAGGAGGACTTTTTTAAGCATGGGGAGGGATTGAAACCGATGATTCTTAAGGATATTGCTGATCGCGTGAATTTGGATATCTCCACCATTTCCCGGGTAGTTAACGGTAAATATGTTCAGACACATTTTGGAGTATTCGAGCTTAAGTACTTTTTCAGCGAGGGACTGGAAACACAGAGCGGAGAGGAAGTTTCCAGCAGGGAGGTTAAAAATGCAGTACAGGAAATCGTGGATAATGAAGATAAGAAAAAACCGCTGAGTGACCAGGCCATCGCGGATCAACTCAAGGAAAAGGGATATAAAATTGCTCGAAGAACTGTGAGTAAATATCGCGAGAAGCTAAATATTCCGGTCGCACGACTTCGTAAACAAATTGTTTAAAGTTTCAGGCTTAGGTAAATAACTTCCCACACGGAGCTGTTGAATCCTACCATCCAGACAGTTAATGCTGTAATAAGGAGGAGATAAAGTCCCACCGTTAAACTCAGATAACGCAATTTATTGGTTACTACCGCCCGGGAGAGGTCTATAGCAGCGACTATAAAGGAGCAAAAAAATACAAATAGTAGTAAAATAGTGGCTGCAGTGATGGCATATATACTGCCCCAAGATACATAAACGGCTATAGCAAACGTCCCGATAAGAAAGTTAAGATGGAAAGGCCAAGCCAAAAGAGTAGTGACCTGGGTTAGTGATCGAAGATATTTGTTGCTAAGATACAGCCAGAATATTGCTATAAGAGAGAGCATCAAGAATATGCCTGAAAATACCAGAAGAAGAATATACTCATTACCGCTGATAATTATCTCGAGCATGGGATAATGATATGCGAGACTCTGCAGACCCAGCGGGGACCATAAATAAGTTGAAAGAGTATACAATACAGCGCCGGCAAGCAGAGCATGCTGTAACAGGATGAGCATGGCTGGCACCGAAGTACGGATATGACGCCTGAATATGTCATTCACAAAGAAGGAGTGACCGAAGAAATAGCGGAACAGTGATTTTCGATAGAGCGGACTCATATTATAGTGCATGGCAAGTGACCCCCAAACCAGTAAAAGCACTATTGTGGGAAGAATGGGTTTTCGGGAGCTAGGAAGTGATTCTTCAGGAACCGGAAAGATCGCGTTGGGGGTCGAAGCAAAAGCACGCAGGGTATTCCCTAATTGGGGGTTATTTTCGATTGTAGAGAGGAGCTGTGAACTCCTAAATAAAAGAGGCTTGCCGGGTGAGTGTGAAGTTTGTTCAATGATTCTCTTAAGAGGAGTGAGAAATCCCTGAAGTTTCGGGTCCGGACTGTATTGATATCCACCAATGAATTCGGATCGTGGAATAGTTAGGGAATCCAGATCTGTTGAATGCAGACGAATGTCATAAATAAGGAAATCGGCTGGTGGATGCGTATCTGTTATTTGGTGGTCGGTATAATATGTATCTATATTATCGAGATTATTAAAAGAGGCGAAAAAAGAGGAAGCCGCTGTATTAAATGCAGACTGTTCAATAGCTCCGAATTGAAAAAGTTTAAGTTTTTCTACCGAAGGCTGGGACAGAAAAGCCTTTGCTTTTTGGATTAAGGCCGCAGCAGTAGCCGAATCTGTACGTGCAAGAGAAAGGGGGGTGGGAAAGGAGATTCCAAGTGAGGCATAGATCTCAAAATTATATTGGTTGATCGTTTCCCAAAGGCGATCAGATGGTTGTTCATTTAATTCCAGAATGGTAATGCCTGTTTCCTGGAAAGTACTTAGCTGATCAAGAGCCTGCTGTTCGCTTTCTGGCAATTCCCATACTACGCCAAAATTTCGTTGAGCATGAATGGAGCCGGCAAAGAAAAGCAAGATGATGATCGTAAAGAGCCCTTTGAAAAACCATTCTGTCATCGCGAACGAAGTGTGGCGATCTCTTTTTACCAGCATTGATCGGGAGATTGCTTCGCAGGCTCGCAGTGACAAGCCAATTTTTGGAGGTTTTACAAAGGTTTCTGTAAAAAAAGACCAGATACATTTAAAGGTCAACGGCAATAACTAAGGTTATTTTGGATCTATCGTTTTTTCAATAGGGAGTTCAGTTGTTTCTTTAAAACTACTCAATACCACATTAGACCTGCTTTTACTTACACCATCCCAGGATTGAATACGGGAAAGAAGCTTTTCAAAAGAGTCGGTATTTTCCGTCCTGATCTTTAGGATGTGGGAGCCATCTCCGGTAATTGAATGACACTCGAGCACTTCCGGTTCTTGCTGTATTTGCTCGATAAACCGGGGATAATTTTCAGAGCCATCAACTTCTACAAAAACGAAGGCCGTGATATCAAATTTAAAGCGTTTGGCATCTAAAATTGCTCGATATTCCGTGATAAGTTCCTTTTCTTCAAGCTTGCGCATGCGTTCTGAAACCGATGGTACGGATAAATGGACAATTTCAGCAAGTTGATTTCGCTGTGCTCGTCCTTCTTTTTGAAGATGTTTTAAAATAGTTAGATCGGTTTCATCCAGTCCTTTACCCATATAGCCTCCTTTTTAATTGCCTAAATTTTCTATGATTTATTAAAAATAAGCTTAAATATTAAGGAGGTCAAGCACAGTTAATTTCAGCTGATGCCAATAGTAGTGAAACAGTATTTTAAAGAAGCAAAATTAAGATTCAAAGGTTTGTGAAAACTCTTTTATCTTTAGCAAAATTATAATACAAGAAAATGTAACTAAAACAAATGTTAGACGTCACCTATATTCGCAATAATACCAAGCGCGTAAAAGAAGGAATGAAGAACAAGGGCGAAGATCAACCTGAGATTGTTGATCAACTGTTGGAGGTTGATGAATCGTGGCGTGCGCTTGTTAAAGAAACCGATGATCTGAGGAGTGAAAGTAATACCAAGGCACAGAAGATCGGTGAGCTGATGGGTAAGGGCAATAAAGAAGAAGCCCAGGAAATCATTGCCTATACAAGCAAGCTCAAAGAAAAGATTAAGGAGAAAGAAGTACAATTGAATTCCCTTAAAGAAGAGCGTACTGATTTATTGTTACGCATACCCAATGTCCCGCATGAATCAGTTCCGGTCGGGCATTCGGAAGACGAAAATGAGGTCTTTAAGACCTGGGGTGAGCCATTAAAAGATGAGAATCTGAAACCGCATTGGGTATTGGTGGAAGAACAGGGGTGGATCGACTTTGAGAGAGGGGCAAAGGTCACAGGAGCCGGATTCCCGTTTTATATTGGTCCCGTAGCTAAACTTCAGCGTGCGTTAATAAATTATTTTCTTAATAAGGCAACGGATGAGGGATATACGGAACTACAGGTACCGTACTTTGTCAATGAGGATTCGGCCCGGGGAACGGGACAGATTCCCGATAAGGAAGATATGATGTATGAGATTCCAAGAGATGAATTTTTTGCCATACCTACGGCTGAGGTACCGGTGACGAACTTCCATCGCGATGAAATTCTGGATAATGATGATCTTCCCATTTATTATGCGGCTTATACGCCTTGTTGGCGCCGCGAAGCGGGTTCCTATGGTAAAGATGTACGAGGACTAAACCGCCTGCATCAATTTGATAAGGTGGAATTGGTCAAGTTAGTGCATCCGGATGCGGCATACGATGAGCTGGAGAGTTTGCGTGCCTATGCTGAATCCCTTTTAGAAGAGCTGAAGATTCCATACCGAACTTTGTTAATGTGTACGGGTGACATGGGCTTTACCCAAACCAAAAAATATGATCTTGAGGTATGGAGTCCTGCTCAAGAACGTTGGCTGGAAGTGAGTTCCTGTTCTAATTTCGGAGGGTTTCAGGCAAGACGGATGATGCTTCGATATCGCAATGACGAGGGAGAAACAGAAATCTTACATACGCTTAATGGTTCCGGGTTGGCCCTGCCCCGCATAGTAGCAGCGATATTGGAAATTTATCAGCAGGAAGACGGAAGTATTAAAGTTCCTGAAGTACTTCAGCCTTTTATGGGTACCGATGTTATCAATTAGAGCATTGTAAATACATTCTTAATTAATTTTATAAAAAGATTTCATACAGATGAGCGAGGTAAAGAACAGCATATGGGGAACGCATCCCCTGGGTGATAAAGAACCCTACTTTGTGGATGTGGGTGCACTTAATTTATGGATGCTATACCGAAATGAAGAGATATGGATTGCGTATTGTTATGATGAAGAAGTAGAAGGAAAGGTGGATCCTTCCGCCCCACCGGAAAAGACTGATTGGCAGCGATGGGCCCATAAGAGTGGAGGCAATGAGGTGCAGATTTTACCTGCATTTGCTGATCTTCCCCTTATTGTGCAATCCGAATATTCTCTTAAAGTGAGTCCATATACGACTATACAGATATACAGCCGGGTTCCGTTATGGATTTCCATTTCTATAGCAAAAAACGAATATAGCCTGATAGAGCTGCCAGCTACGAAACTTTCCAAAACATGGTTCGGTACCCCCATTGAAGGGGAGTTGTGCTACCATGTGACCACAAAGGCTCGTCGTGACCTATCAAAAACGACACCGGAAGATTACCTGCTAAGTTGTCCCATTACTATTTCTAACCGCTCTGCAGAAGAGTTAACCTTCGAGAGCTTCTGCTTTAGAGTGGAACGACTGGGAATTTATAAGGATACAAATGGTGTATTGTGGGCGGATGAAACCGAGATTACATATCATGGGGAGGAGCAACATAGTGATATTATAATGACAGGGAAGCTACCCAAAGGAATCACCAAGGATATGCAGATATCCAAACCCAGAAAGCAGATACACAAGAGTTTAGCTACCCGTACTTTTCAACGCCTTTTTGAAGACACTGATATTTTAGGACGATAACAATTACTTATTATGGATTTGTTTAATATATATAACTACATATCTGAGGAAACGGTTTTTCAAGCCGTAAGAGTTTTACTGATCATTGCGATTTCCTTCCCGGTCTTATTGCTGCTGCGGAATTGGGCCCGTTCTTTCTTCACTAAGAAATACGCGTCCCACTATGGGATGCTTGCAGGAAAAGTAGTGTTCTATACCGGTTTGGTTATTATGATTGTAATGGTAATGGGGCAGCTGGGTATTAGCCTGGCTCCACTGCTGGCTGGTGCCGGGATTGTTGGAGTGGCTCTTGGTTTCGCCTCACAAACCAGCGTATCCAATATTATCAGTGGACTTTTCCTGATTGCTGAACAACCCTTTAAAGTCGATGATATCATCAATGTGAACGGTACAATTGGTATTGTAATGTCTATTGATGTGCTTTCGGTTAAACTCCGCACTTTTGACAATATGTTCGTACGAATTCCCAATGAAACTATTATCAAAACGGAAGTCATTAACTTAACTCGTTTTCCCATCCGGCGGTTTAATGCCAAGGTTTCGGTGGCGTATAAAGAAGATGTGGGAAAAGTTCGGGAAATTTTAATGGAGGTGGCTGAGAAAAATAAGTATTCTCTTAGTGAACCCGAACCTCAAATCATCTTTGAGGCCTTTGGTACTTCTTCTATTGACCTGGATTTTCGGATCTGGGCCCCGGTTAATGAATGGATTTTCCTTAAGAACACCATTCAGGAAGAGATCAAAAAGAAATTTGATGAAGAAAGTATTGAGATTCCTTTTCCTCATGTATCTCTTTATGCCGGTCAGGATACGGAAGCGATGCCTATTGAAATTATAAACTCAGTAGTTCAACAGGAAGAAGCTGATTAATAGTAAGATGATCTGCGATTGCTAAAATTCGCTATCAATTGGTAAATGAAGTAGATGCCCAAAATAGCAAGACCTATAATTACTAAGCTTCCCCAGAAAATATACGCCAGATAGGGAACGAGCATTATGCAAAGTAAACTGACGATAAATCGCAGGGGATTGGAATAAAAAGTATAGAGACTCAGGCTTGTCGCGAGAAGTCGAAGAAGTCGCTGTATCATAACAACTGGATATAATTAATTGCTGTGTAATTAGCTTTACGAACAGAAAGCCAAATTGATTCATTTAAACAGAGAATGCTCAATCTCTATATCCTTATAGCAGTTGTAAGATAATTTAAGCAAAAACAGGGTGAGGGAGTTGTATCTTGGAACCAGCGGGTGGTCGTATGACAGTTGGATAGGAGACTTTTACCCGGATGGTATCCGGGAAAGTGAGATGCTTGAATATTATATAGTAATATAGAGGTAACTAGGAAGCTACGGCATACATTTCCTGTTCTTTGAACCGGTGCAGTAGATCGAGGATAGG